>JBBQIG010000469.1:0-4794 GCA_038324715.1 Anaerolineae bacterium
ACATTATGTCTAGCCAGCGCACGATCTGAATTGCCTACAACTCATACCGGTCGGCCAACGTCCGATGTAGATGTCCGATACATCGACTTGCGAGCCAATATTTCGCCGAAATCACATGTTATGTAATGTGACATTGTCAAAGTATAGAGAACCAGCTTATTTGCCAACTGTATCCTTACATACTTCACAGAAACTCTCTGCGCTTGTCCACACTTTAGATAGGTACAAATATCGGTACATCTTTATAAACAGGGGACGCTGATCGCTTCCTTCTTGTTCCCGTCTGTTATTCTGTAGCTGTTTACTTGACTGTTTGCTTGGCACACTAACTCAAGAAAGCTTCATTGCATTTGGCATCTTGCATCAGTGCGGCTAAAGTTATTCCACATTTTCGTGTATCGCTTTTTTCTGCCGCTAGTCGTTTTGGAGTCTATGTATCTATGTCCACACCCACAAAACCTGCCACCCAAAGTTATCTCAATCGTCTCATGCGCATGGTCAAGTCCTTGTGGCGCGAGTTGCGCGCCCGTGTCGAGTTGCACCTTTTGATTGGCGCACTTCTGATTGTGCTAGGATTGTGGGCTTTTATCGCTTTAGCCGAGGAAGTGAGTGAAGGCGACACTCATACGGTTGACGAAACAATCCTGCTCGCCATGCGTAACCCAGCCGATCTGGATGATCCTTTTGGCCCTTTGTGGCTGGAGGAGATGGCGCGCGATTACACGGCATTGGGCGGAATGGGCATTGTTGCACTTGTGAGCGGGGTGACTTGTCTTTACATGGGATTGTCTCGCCGCTGGACAATGCTTTGGCTTATTCTTGCCGTGGTGCTTGGAAGTCTGTTTCTGAACTTGTTGCTCAAGGCTGGCTTTGATCGTCCACGTCCCGATTTAGTTCCGCGCGGCATGGAAGTCTATCATGCCAGTTTTCCGTCGGGTCATGCCATGACCTCTGCCTCGATCTATCTTACATTGGGCGCACTGCTGGCAAGAATTCAACAGTACCGCTTTCAAGCGGTGCTCATCATGGGGACTGCGATTCTGGTCACTGTGCTGGTGGGCATCAGCCGTGTCGATTTGGCGGTGCATTGGCCTTCGGATGTTGTGGCGGGCTGGGTGGCTGGCACAATCTGGGCAGCCTCTTGTTCGCTCATCGCCTGGAAGCTACGCCAGCGTCACCGCAGAAGAGTCGCCTTAGTACAGCCGCAAGAACATTCGCCCCCAGCGGTACAGGCAGCGGATGAAAAATTCTGAGCCAATGCCGTAGAGAAGAACCCTCAGATAAAGAAGCGTAAAGCTGAGCCTGTCTTTGTGATATTTGATGAAATTCAAAGAGAGCCAATAGGGGGCGCGTTTGCCAAGCCAACTGGCAAGAGTAGCAGGATAATTTATGCAAGCATCCCAACTTACTCCATCCCGTCCCTGGCAAGTTCTGCTTGTGGGGGGCGCATCGGGTAGCGGCAAAACGTCGATAAGCTACCGGCTTGCCCATCACTTTGGGGTTGGAATTACTGAGGCGGATGATATTTACCGTGCGCTGATGCGGATGACGACGCCAGAGCAGCAACCTTTTTTGCATTTTTGGGAGAGCCATCCCGAGGCGCATGAGTTGCCTGCCGAGGAGATTCTGCAAGTGCATATTGCTATTTGCCGCGTGCTAGCCCCTGCCTTTGAAGCCGTCATTGCCAACCATCTTGAGACAGAAGTTCCTTTGGTGCTTGAAGGTGACTATCTTATGCCTTTGTTGGTGGCACAGACTGAATTTGAGGAAATTCCCAATCAGGGGCGTGTGTGGGGGTTGTTTGTCCATGAAGAGGACGAAGCGCAATTTGTCCACAACTTTTTGCAGCGCGAGCCGCTGGATGGGCCACAGGAGAAACGCGCACGTGTCAGTTGGCTCTTTAGCCGTTGGCTACACCAACAAGCGTTGAAGGTGGGCTGCCCTGTGATGCTTTCGCGTCCGTGGGCAGATAGCTTTGAACGTGCTTTGGGCTCTGTTGTTGGTAAACTTGATAAAGAAGTGGAATGATGGGGTACCGCTTGCGCGCAAGCGGTTAATCGTCTTGAACTTCATTTACCGCTGATATAGGAATATGAATGGTGGTGCGTGTTCCTTCTCCAATGTTTGAGTTGATTTCAAGCCACCCCCCCTGCCAATTCAATTGTCCAGTTATGTGCGCCAAGCCAAAGCTGCCATTCTGCTCCGCCAGTTTGTCCTGTTGGCTCACATCAAAGCCCTTGCCTTTATCCTCGACCGTAACCTGCAAATTCTCCCCTTCAAAATTGACAAGAACATGCGCCTCATCCACGTCTGCATGTTTCACCACGTTAAAGAGAAGTTCGCGAACCACTTGATAGAGAAAGAGGCTTAGATCGTTGTTGGGAATTGGCTGAAGCTCATTTGCTTCAATGGTTACTCTCAACCCATGCATCTGTTGCATCTGCGTCCCCAGCCCGTGCAAGTTCTCTATCAAATCTCTTTTGTCTAGCACCGGCGGCGCTAGATCAACGGCAAGGCGACGAGTGAGTGCAATTGCGTTGTTCAAAATCTCATCAACCTCTGACAGCAAGTTTAAAGGTGCAGCCTCAATGGTGGGGCCAAGATTATCTTTGAGGAGGGTGAGGTGCATGTTGGCGCTATAGAGCAATTGTTGAAGATCATCATGCAAAACATGTGCAAGTCGTTCTTGCACATGCTGTTTAGCCATGAGCAGTTGAGAGGCCAACGTCCGCAGCTTTTGCTCATTGTGGAGGCGCTCTGTAATATCGACAAAGGTGATGACAACACCGCCGATTTTGTCGTCAATGGTGTGATAGGGGAGCAGCCGCATCAGATAGCCTCGCCCTTCCGTACTGCTTACCTCGCGCTCAATCGGTACGAGTGTACGCAGGACATTTTCGGCATCCGCCATTAAATGACTGTAAATCAGCCTATGGGTAATGTGGGACAAGGGACGGTCACTGTCGGTAGATCGCACATTCAGTATTTTGCTTACGCTTGGGGTAAAGAGGGTAATGCACAGCTCGCGATCCAAGAAGAGGGTTGCAATGTCAGTAGACGCCAGTAGATTCTGGAGATCACTTGCCAGATGGCTCAACTCCTCTACTTTGTTCTTGTTCTCTTGGTTAACTGTGCTCAGTTCCTCGTTAATGGAGTGAAGCTCTTCCTTGCCCGTCTCCAATTCCTCTGCCGTCGAGTGCAGCTCTTCGTTCATCGACTGCAACTCTTCATTCGACGACTTCATTTCCTCCTGCGAGGCTTCAAATTCTTCAACCCTGGTCTGCAACTGCCTGCGTAAGGCGGCTAGATCTTCTTGCAATTCTGAGACGAACGCATTTTGTTCATCCTTCTCCATCTCTTCAACCGCTGCCGGACTTTCGCGCTCGTGGAAGAGTACCAGCACAATCCGACTGATGCCAGGATCACCAGAAGGCCACACACCCAATATAACTTGGCGTTGCGTACCCTCTAGAGAGAGCGTAGTGGGCCGAGAGATACTTGGTTCGTTGCGCTCAAAGGCGCGGAAAAGAGCCGCGGTTAATTCCATCCGCAACTCATCACGCAGACGCTCAAGAACGTTGTTGGTCGGCGCGCCTGCTGGCTGAAAAAGATAACGCGAAATTCCCGCCGACACATGGACGATATTATAATCAGAGTCAACCAAGAGGCTTGGGGGCGCATAGAGATCCAGAAGCCGCTCATGGGTAGAACGATAATTATGGGAGAATTCTGGCTGTCCAGACTGAGGTGGCAGGGGCAAAGCGGACGCTGTATGGCGCATAGTTGGGGGCATGATGGGCGGATTATGCTCCCGATGTGCAAGCGGATGCCGTTGATGAATGCTCTGCTTGCGGTTGACCACGCGGAAAAGTAGTGGGATGTCAAGCGTCTCAGAGGAACCCAAGAAGAGATAGCCCTGGGGCCGCAGTACATAATGAAAGAGCTCATAAATCTCGCGCTGAACGTCCCGTTCGATATAAATGAGCATATTGCGACAGGTGATCAGGTCAATGCGCGAGAAAGGAGGATCCTTAAGCAGGTTGTGGGGGGCAAAGAGTACAATTTCGCGCAATTCTTTACGCACGCGATAGCCGCCCGGCTCTTTTATAAAGAAGCGCTGCACACGGGCTTTGCTGACATCTGTCGCCATGACATCTGGATAGAAGCCCTCGCGCGCCTTACGCAGCGCGGCTTCACTTAGATCGGTGGCAAAGACTTGCAAAGCAGGGGGAGCATCCAGTTGGCTTTCATATTCCATCAATAACATTGCAATCGAGTAGGCTTCTTCGCCAGTGGCACAGCCAACCACCCACACCCGAAGTTGGTCTTGCGGCGCTTTGTTTTCAAAGAGCTTGGGAATGACTTCTTGCTCCAGAAAGTCAAAGGCATCAGGGTTGCGGAAGAAGTTGGTAACGGTGATGAGGAAGTCGTTGAAGAGTGAATTGACCTCTGCGGGTTCTGTTTGCAGCAGATTGATATAGGTGTCCAATTCCACAATGTTAAGAATCTGCATACGGTGTTGAATGCGCCGCAGAATCGTTGCGGTTTTGTAGCGTGTAAAATCATGCTCGGTTTGAGTGCGTACCTGGGCGAGAATATTTTGGAGCTTCTCGCGCACGGCAACGGTGAGGCTTGTGTCCTCGTGCAAGACGGGAAATTGGGAGATGCGCTGTATATACCCGATGATCCTGGCGGGAATTTCGCTGACAGGCAGCACGAGGTCTACGTGTCCCGTCGCAATCGCATTCTGCGGCATACCATTATATTCAGCTTCTGCCGGGTCTTGCGCGATGG
>JBBQIG010000470.1:0-4770 GCA_038324715.1 Anaerolineae bacterium
AAAGCCAATGGAGCCACGAGACCCCGCGCAGGGTAACCGTTGCCTCGTCCATCTGCGGCGCATGTTCCGAAGAAGTCACCGGTTTGGATGTGATGCGGAAAGGATATTTACGTGTGCGATGGGCTTGTTTGGGTTCAATCACCAGTTCAAGCAACAGCGCCTCGCCCGGCTCAATCGGGTTGGTCTCTGTCCACTCTGTGTCAATCAACCGGCGCATCACAGGCCGATAGGCCACGCCATTGTCGTCATAGCGGAGTCCATTATTGGCCTGCATTGCGCTGGCTGTGCCATTGCTATAGCCGTTGTTGCCGTTGGAATAGCCGTTATGGTGTTGACCATTGTGACCATAGCTCTCTGCACTGGCAACGGGAATGGTTGGATAGGGCGAGGCTGGCATAGTAGGCTCTGGGGCTACTTCCACTGCTTCGTCTCGATAGTGAGCGCGGCCCCGTTGATTCGATGCTGCTCTGGGCTGAAATGAACTATGCCCTTCTTGCAATGCGGATTGTGCCCCTTTGGCCTGTTGATCAATGCGGTAAATGCTCATGCTTTTGCTATAAGCGGATCCCGCAGTTTGAGATGCCCGTCTTAGTGCGTTTCCGCCCATAGAGGCGGGTAAAAAGCTGCCAAGCCCGCCTAATACTCCCATGAATGCGTAAGATATTTCGCCAAAAATAGAGGCTTTTTCACCAATGTTGCCCATTGATCGTCCAACCTGAGCAAATTTCCCCGAAGCACGTTGGGTCGACTGTGCCAGGGTTTCTGTCAACCCTGGCTGGGGTGTAGACACAGATTGAGGTTGAGGCACAGCGGTTGTCGGAGCCTTTATCAATGCTGTGGATTGGCGTGAGAGTGCCACCCATTCGGTAACTTGACGCCCACTCAAGGGGATGCCATTGGTGAGGAAGGTGAAATTTAACGCGCCGCGTGCTTCGTCGGCCTTGATCAAATAGCTGGTGGGAATGTTGCCAGTGTTTTGCAACTCAAGCTGGAAGCGAGCATGGCGTTGGCGTCTCGCCACGGTGGCAAGATAGCGGAGCAGCAGCCAAATGAGCAGAATGGTCAGCCCAATGCTAAGCGCAGCCAGGATGCGTAGCCAGATTTTGCCGGGAAAAAGAAACCGGGGTGGGGCTGGCGTCAGCACCAGTGACAGGGGCTGTGTTTCAGACGCGCCGGTTACATCAATCGCACGCACACTAATGTCATAGGTGTCTGCACTGTAGCCGCTGCTCTCCAACACAAAGGAATAAGGCGCTTCGCCATCCTCGGCCACCACTATGTCATCCAAAAGAAACTGAACTGAAGCAACGTTTTGCAGCGAACGTACCGTGGCAACCACCGTAATTTCGTCGCCAATGTGATAGTCTTGCGGCACGGTTTGGGTCTCGATTTGGAAGGCATCAAGCACTTGCAAGGTCAGGTAACTTTCTGATCGGTTGCCCGCGCCATCTTCCGCCCGGATCGTGACCACATGACTGCCTGTGGTCACGTTGCTGCTATCCCAGGTATAGTCAAAGGGGGCGTTTTGCACCAAGGCCAGTTGTACACCGTCGAGCAAAAATTCCACTTGGCGCAGTGGTCCCGGCGCCGTGATCACAGGTGCTAGTTGTATATTTCCTCCCACCTGTTGCCCATCAACCAGATCAGGCATCTGGATGGAAACAAGCCCAGGCTGCGCCCGCAAAATCGTATCGGCTCGGTCCTCCGGGTTGCCATTGGCAAGATTGATGGAAACCGTATGGTCACCGCCATCAGCGGGCAGACTCGACAGAAAACGTAACTGATAGCTCTGATTGCCGCCCACAGACAACGTTTGCAGGCGTAGTTGCGCAGCGGTGGCATTATCCACCAGCGAAAGGCGCGCCTTGATCTGCTGGGCAAAGGCATCCATCACCCCCGGCGCGGTGGCTTTGGGACTATAGGCCACTAAATAGAGTGGCAGGTTATCTTCGGTGGTGCGGCTGGCCGCCACAGCGCCAGCGTTAAGATTCTCCACACTGTCGGTCACAATCACAATGGTTTTTGGCCCAGCAGGCAACAGATTGGCTTGGTTAAGGGCTTCAAGGGTCGCTCGATTAAGTGCTGTGTAGTTTCCACCGGCCGCCAATCCTCGGATCGCGGTGCGTAGTAGATCCGGGTCGGTGGTCAGCGGTTGCTCAACCCGGACATCGTCAAAAAAGGAGAGCAGCACCGCACCATCTTCCGGCCCCATCTCTTCGGTGAAGGCAATTAACCCTGACTTGATTTGTTCCAGATCGGCAGGTTCCGTGCTAATATCTACCGCCAGCACAAAATTGATCGATTTTTCGCTCCCGTCGGCCAGTTCAATCGACCCTGTGGGCACTTTGACGCCATCCTCAAAAACCTGGAGATCTGCCGCCGAAATTGTACGCGCTGCACCGTTCAGCGATAGGTTCACCACAACTTGGGGGAAAGCGGAAGCATCTACCCCGTTAATAACCAACGCCGAATTGGACTGGGCCAGTAGTGTTAGCGTCAGCGTTGCCATGAGCATCCCCACCATGGTCATGACCTGCAAAAATCGAATCATGCGTACCTTTCTTTTGCTTTTGGGACTTACGCCATTCATCATGAATCCCCCCGTACTAGCGTAATTCATCACGCCTCGACAGCCTGCAACTGCACCAACTTTAGCTCTATGAAAAGTAACCTATTGCTGATCTACACAGGGATCAAGCGCAGCGCGTGACGATAAAACGGTGCAATTTGAATGACGCGAGACATTGAAGCGTTCTCCCCTGGGTAGGCAGAGGTCGCCATGGCGCGAATAACAACTGTGCGAGGGCCAGCCGGCACAGACCACTCCTGTGCATGGCGGATGCGCATTGGCACCTCTTTTTGCGCGCCGGGAAAGAGAATTGGCCCTGGCCCCAATTCATACCAGGCTGGGGATAGGCCTTCTAGGGTGAGCTTGAACTGGACACCGGGCGTGTTGCCCAAATTCTGCACAGTGATCAGACCATCCAACACCGCATCCACTGTGAGTTGGGTGTCGGAAAGTCGGAAACTTAGGCCAATGGAACTGGACGCGCCCTGGGTGGCAAAGAAGCGGAATGTATGATCCCCAATGCGAATCGTGTCGCCATCCCGCAGATCCATAGCCCCGCGCTGAGGCAGGATTCTGCCCTCACCAGCCAGCAAGATTGGGCTTTGACCCAGATTGACAAGCCGATACCCATGCCCACCCGGTGGCACGATTAACTGGGCGTGGCGGGGTTCAATACCGCTACTGCGCCCACCGTCTAACACAATATCGTTGCGGCTGTCGCTGCCAATGTGCAGGATGGCTTTGGTAATCAGGTACTCTTTCCGCCAGCCCTCGCGATCAATGACCTCTATCCGGTTTTTGGCCTGAAGGTTATCCATAATTCTTTCTCGGAAATCAGTATAGATCCTGTGATGAGTCCAAGGTTGTCTTGAACAGGCACAGGCCAAAAGGGAGATAACTCGATGGAATGTATACCAGAATACATTGGGTGAATCCGCGCATTATAGCGAAAGAAAATGATTCCGTAAAACTAAGTGATTTTTCAAAAATAATTGATAAAAATGAAGGTTTTCTCAATTTTATTATTCTGTAAATTAAATGACTCTATACTTATCTTCCGGAAAGCTCGATCTTCCAGGAAGGTCATAGCCAAAAACTTCGTTTACACACTAATAGGACTTACGCAGTGGTGAATCAGAAACCGAGTTTTTTAGAGAAAAGGTTGGTTTACACATGCTCGTTCAAAAACTCGGTTTCTCCTGGTGTGCGTAAGTCCTAACTATTTATGAGAACTTATGCCATTCCCGATTCTAATCTTTAACATCACGCGGGAAGTCCTCATAAAGAAGAGCTGCCTTCGCAAACCAGTGTAGGCAACCTTCTACCGAACCCCTGAGAATCTCTGGCAAATTATCTGAACTTGGCTTTTGTCCGGCTTCAAAAGGCCAGTCACCCGATGTTACGGGACCTTGTGCCATGGCCTCAACCAGATCGTCCACGGTGTGTGTGCCATCCAACAATGGCAGTAAAAATTGTCCGGTCACATCAATATCCACCCGGTTGAGCCATAAGTTAGCCACTTTGGTGCGTGTGCGTGCTTGCCAGCGCGCCCACGAGGTGGCGCGGGGTCGATGACTGAGTGTTGTAACAAAGTTGCCCCGATGGCTGTGAAAATTCACCAATTCGGCACTGTTGCAAAAAGCGCGCAGCAAGTTATTGGCCAAAGCCATCCCATCTTGCTGCCGTTGTGCCGCATCTTGGCCGGTGCGAGCGCCTGACCAATTTTCGGCGATGGCTGGGTTGATCTCGAGGAGGGCGTCATAGGCAAGGTTCAGCAGTTCATGCAAACGGAAGCGCTGCGGCCACTGTTTGTTCATGTGGTTAAGCGCAGCAATGGAGACGGGATGATCGGTTGTAAGGCTTGCTTCGTCGCTTGAAATGAATTTGACCAGGGTGTTGCCCTCTTTTTCCACAGGTTCGGGGCGAGCGTGGGCCGAAAAATAGAGCCGTTGCAAGGCCGCCGCGCTGAGCGATCCCCCCAACTTCACCTCTTGGCGACAGATTATCGAACGGCGAAAACTGCGATTGCGCATGAAATCCATGTATTGTTCGGCATCTACACTGGAGCGGGCAATCTTTTGCAAGTGGGCCGCTGCCTGGGGTGGGATGTTTGTGGCTAACATGCTGTTGAAGTCGGCATCACCCACATAGCGTAGCCCTTGCTTCTCTATGGCCTCTACAAACTGGTGGAAATAGAAGGC
>JBBQIG010000471.1:0-4764 GCA_038324715.1 Anaerolineae bacterium
GGAGAAATTTATAGAGGAACAGGCAAGCCGCTGGATTTCCAGCGGCTTGTGTTTGTGAATGGCTTGATTCAAAAGAAGCGCATTTGGACATGCTTGGATTGAAGGTAAGAATATGTTACTGTTGTCTTACTTGTGAGTTGATGTCTTACATGGAAAGGATTTGAAATGAAAGAACTTGCTGCAACCGTTAGTAGCAAAGGACAAGTGGTGATTCCTGCCGAAGTGCGTAAGCATTTAGGGATTGAGCGAGGGGACAAAGTTGTATTTGTGTTGGCGGAAGGAGGGCGGGTCGAGCTAACGGTCACCAAATATCCAACAGTAGCTTCCTTGCGCGGGGCGGCAGGCAAATTAGCAAAACCACTTGCCTGGAAAGAGATGCGTCAAATTGCGCGCGAAGATCAATTGAAGGGAACTGGTAGGTCTGAGTAACGTATGGCCCTTCCCTTTGTAGATACTAATGTACTCATCCGTCTATTAACTGGCGACGATCTGACTAAACAAGCGCAGGCAGCCACTCTATTTGAGCAAGTCGAACAACGGCAGTTAGTCGTTGCCGCGCCAGATACCGTGATCGCTGATGCGGTCTATGTGCTTTCTTCTCCACGTCTTTATCATCTGCCGCGCAACGAAGTGGCTGCCCTCCTGCTTCCACTGGTACAACTGCCGGATTTTCGTGTTGAAAATCGTCGAGCCGTACTTTCCGCGCTGGCAATTTATGGTGTGACACCACAACTGGATTTTGGTGATGCCTTTATCATTGCCTCCATGCGTGAATCCGATGCCTCTGTTCTCTATTCATACGATGCCCATTTTGATCACATTCCTGGCATCTCGCGTCAACAACCCTAACCGTTTATTCGACACGCCGCCACTACTTACCTTACAACCGCTTTACTATTTTCTTACCCTCTTTCAACTGCGTAACTCCTATGGTAATTACTCGGTGAAAGAGAAGTATGGAGCCATCCATCATAATGAGATTCAAGCAACAACTTATATGTGCATTGACCGCACTCTTGCTTTGCGCTTGTGGTTCCCGCGATTCCGCGCCAACTGCCGTGCCGACAAGTGTGCCACTGACAGCGACTCTACCCGCAGCGACTCTACCCGCAGCAGTTGATCTACAGCCTACGTTGGAAGCCATAGTGACCACAACCACTACTGGCGTCACCGAAACGACGACAGCCGTAGCGTCAAATCAGACGCCGTTATCCAATAGCGATGCACGGATTGATGAGATCCTGGCACGGATGACCATCAAGGAAAAACTTGGGCAGCTTTTTATGGTCTTTTTTGACGGCACGGAGTTTTCTCCAGCGTTGGAGCGTACCATCCAAGATCTGCATGTGGGTGGCATCCTCATTTTCCACGGCAATGTAGGCCCGCTTGAGGAGTTAGCAGCCTTGATCACGGCTGCCCAAAGCACAGCCGTAACCACGGGGGCGCAGGTTCCTCTCTTTGTTGCGGTTGACCATGAAGGCGGACTGATTAGTCGCTTTGCTGGACGAATTACGGAGTTTCCTGGACCGATGGCGCTTGCTGCGACGGGTTCTGTGCAGAATGCACGCGCGGTTGCCGAGGTCATGAGCGAGGAGTTGCAAGCGCTGGGTATCAATATGAACCTAGCACCCGTGATTGATGTGAATAACAATCCTGATAATCCTGTCATTGGTGCGCGTGCCTTTGGTTCAACACCGGAGCTTGTCTCGACCTTTGGCGTCACCATGATTGAGGGCTTTCAGCAGAGTAATTTGATTGCGACTGCCAAGCATTTTCCGGGTCATGGTGACACCGACATCGACTCACACAGTGAACTCCCTGTGATTGACAAAGAGATGGCTCAACTTCAGGCGACTGAGCTAGTTCCCTTTGCCGCAGCGATTGCGGCTGGCACCGATGTCATCATGACGGCACATGTGGCTGTGCCGCTCCTTACAGGTGATCCAGAGCTTCCAGCTACCTTCTCACGCGCGATCCTCAATGACTTGTTGCGCGATAGCATGGGCTTTGAGGGTCTTATTGCCGCAGATTCTTTGGGGATGAATGCGCTGGATCTACGCTACGGCATTACCCAAACCGCCGCCCTCGCCGTGGAAGCCGGGGTCGATCTGCTCATGTTTGGTGCTGATCCAGGCCACAGCCCTGTTGAACAGTATTGGGCCTTTGAGCACTTGTTGGCGCGCATTAATACAGGTGAACTCTCCACGACACGTCTCGATGAATCTGTGCGACGCATTTTGCAAGTTAAGGAGCGCTACGGATTGCTGGATCGTGATCAAGTGCTGGTTAGCGCACCCTCTGCCGTCGAGTTGCAGGGCAAAATTCGCACACCCGAACATCTTGCGTTGGCTGATCAGGTGAGTGAGGAAGCGGTGACGCTGGTCAAAAATGATGCGCAACTATTGCCTTTGCGCCCCGAACAGAGCATTGCGCTGATCTACCCTGACTTTGAGACGGATCTACCGCTACTTCTGAGTGAGCAAACGACAAACCTCACACCAATTCCCATCACAATTGATCCCAATTTTGAGGAGCGCAGCCGAATTGCTGCGTTGGCAGCCAACTCTGATGTGATTGTCATTGCGACGGTTCATGCCACTTTTTATCCAGGTCAAGTCGCCTTAATTGAGGAGTTGGGGGATCGTCCAGTGGTCGTTGTGGCGCTCACCAGCCCCTATGATCTGCTCGCCTTTCCCCAGCAGGCGACCTATCTCACCACCTATAATGACAACCTGTCACTCCTGCGCGCGGCTGTAAAGCTACTCTATGGGCAAATTCAGCCATCTGGGACGTTGCCGGTTGATCTGCTGCCACACTTTCCAATTGGCTTTGGTCTGACAGAATATTAGCCACTCAAGTTACCGCTGTGATGCTTAGAAAGGGGATTTACAGGTTGATTATCGATTCGCACAACCACAGTCATTACAATGGCGTTGGGCCTGAGGGTCTGGTGGCGGAGATGGATGCGTTTGGCATTGACAAGACGTGGCTGCTGACCTGGCATCATCCCCCGGCAGAGCATGTGCCTAGCTCCTTTCGCGCCTTTAATCCAGCCAATGTGCGCGCTGATGGCACCCATGCTGGCATTGTTTTGCAGGACGTGGTGGAGACATGCCAGCGCTTTCCGGGACGCTTCGTGGCTGGTTATTGCCCCTGTCCAACTGAGGGCAATGCTGCTGCGCTCTTTGAAGCCGCCTATCATGTCTATGGCGTGCGTGTTTGCGGCGAATGGAGTTACCGCACGCTGCTCGATGACCCGCGGGCGTTGGAACTTTTTCGTTGTGCCGGTCGGCTTGGCTGTCCCGTAGTCTTGCATTTGGATGTGCCTTTTTTGCCAGACGCAGAGAGCAAGCCCATCTATCAGCAATTCTGGTATGGAGGTGGTGCAGAGCCGCTGGAACGCACGCTTCAGGCTTGCCCCGAAACAGTTTTCATTGGGCACGCACCTGGCTTCTGGCGCTATCTGAGTGGCGATGAGGCCACCGAATCCTCCGTCTACCCTAGTGGCCCACTACATCCTGGTGGGCGACTTCTTGAGCTATTCGACCATTATCCCAACCTGTGGGCCGATCTCTCTGCTGGTTCGGGACTGAATGCGCTGCAACGAGACCGTACCTTTGCCAAAGAGTTCTTGGTACGCTATGGCGACCGGCTGCTCTTTGGCCGCGATGATAATGGCAATCGGCTGCAAAGTTTCCTGCTGTCGCTCGATCTGCCCGATGATCTGATTCGCCGCATTTTCTGTGAGAATGCGCTTCGGCTGGTGCCGTTGTAGAGTGGATAGACTCTTCGATTTGCATTTGTTCTCGAATCTATTGTGGGAATAGACTGGCAATAGGCCCACCGATGCAAACAGCCCAACCAAAGAAGATCGGTTGGGCTGGCAACAATCTGGCAACAATGAATATTGCGGCGTTTATGCTGGCTGATAACGCTCCACATGAATATCATCGGCTCTTGCACTCACTTGAGCCAAGTCATAATTGAGTTGTATTTGTAGCCAAAACGCTGGCGTACTCCCAAATGCCTTGGATAGCCGTACCGCCATTTCTGGTGAGACTGCAGCATGACCATTCACCAGCTTAGAAACAGTGGTGCGCGTGACACCTAACACCTTTGCAGCATCTGTGATGGACAACTCTAGCTCATCAAGAGTCCCCTTGATAATACGGCCCGGATGGACTGGGTTTTTCATCGGCATAATTTACCTCAATGATAATCAACTAAATCGACATCTAGGGCATGGCGAGAAGACTTCAATTGCGACTATTTAAACTCTGCAAAGAAATCGTAATCAACGTCAAACGTTACCTTGGGTTTTAGCCCCAACTTTAAAGATTCAAACATTCCCACAAGCTTTTCGCCATCAACTAACTCGATTTGAGGAACTCCATCTCGGATAGCCTCCTTACGAGCATCAGTGGTAAATGTCCCGGTAGTGATGATGATACCTTTATCCGTGCGACCCAACATCGCCCCTCTAAAGTCTCGCACCTGCGATGGAGAAACGCTACCTGAGTATCTCTTGCATTGAAAAAGTACCTTGAAGCTTACGAAAGGTGTTATCTGTAGGAGACCCATACCATCGATTCCCCCGTCACCGACCCTACCCGTAACAGTTACATTCTCAAAACCAGATTCTCGCAGCAGTCTCTGGCAAAGTCTTTCAAAACCATTCGGTGATAATTCTAGAATCGTCTCCAGCAGTGCATTACGGTAGTCTATATCTGGCAACCCAACTACACTGTCATCATGTAATTCTGT
>JBBQIG010000472.1:0-4747 GCA_038324715.1 Anaerolineae bacterium
TTGTTTCATTGTTGAACCGCCAGTAAGCGTAGAGCGATGTACGAGAGGCGCAGCCATCTCCGCACTAAAAAGACCACCGAGCCACGCGACTTTTAGATGCGTAGGCAATTCAAGCAACCACTTCAAGCTATCATGATTCCAATCTGAACGACCTGGGGCTAGACCCCAAGAGGAAAATAGCGTGTGCAGTTGAGACGAATTGCAGTAGACTTGATTTTCGATAGAACCATTTGGTCGTATACGACGATGAACATTTGCGTTCGGATACCCTAAATCGTGCAAGTCCTCTAACAAGGTCTGTGCATCATCATCGCGCGACGTATAGAACGCAACACGATTCTTGCGGATTGTTACGTGTCCATCTCCTATTGCATAGCCAAATAACTTGATCAACTTGTAATTGAGACTCGAAAAGTTATCGCTCTCACCCTGATGAGAAGGGGTGGGTTCTACCCCTATGAACGAAGAAACCGAAACCAAGTCTCCCGCACAAAGTTGACCTGCCTCAACCCAACCAGCTTGGGTCAGCAGTTGGTGATCGTGAGTGAGGCGTAGGTGGTCACCATTTTCGAGTAATAGCTTTACAGTCCTATTGGCGCGCTTTTTGATAGCAACAGGCGTTGCACCTACGTTCGAGTGAGTGCCATGATGGTTGCCAAGCAGATCACCCACCATCGCCACATCTTCAATGGGTATGCGACGACCATCAACGAGTGTTACGAGTGTACCCGCCGCAAGGCACCCTATATCAAATCCAACTCCGCTCGGCGATACATAATCACGATACCCAATAGCCCCGCCAATAGGCTGTGAGTAGCCCACATGATGGTCAGCACAAAGGACTGCATATGGCGCATCACCAGCCTCGGCACAACGCACCAACTGTGCATAGGCACGCTCATCAATTGGCCCAAATGTCTTAATCTCCACAACGTCTCCTTCCCTCTTGTTAAGAGTCAGGCATTATACCAGGTTACTTAGAAAAGAGGGATAGCCAATAAATCCGAGGGTGCAGAAAATCCAAACTCATTTGCACACGGACAATCTCTAGATTGTGATATGCTAACGTTACCATCGTAGCCATAGCATCTCACGCTCTACTCCCAACACACGACGTTGCGATCATCCTGCCGTCAAGTCACTTGCGCCGGCACATCTTGGAGAATTTACCATGAAAAAAGCTGCTGTGCTAGGCGAACGCCATGCAGAGCTAATCAACGCACCCGACCTCCAGCCCTTTGCCAACTGGGTTGTCGTCAAAGTCCACGCAGTCCCTATGTGTACCGAATACAAGCGCTTTCTCAGTGGCGAACCAAGTGAATACCTCGGTCACGAAGCTGCGGGAGAAGTTGTTGCGGTTGCCCAACCAGGCCGCGTGCAGGTGGGCGATCGCGTGGTCGCCATGCCAGCATTAGGCTGTGGCGAGTGTGCCCTCTGCCGCGCTGGAGATTACATTCATTGTGAGCAGACCGCGCCCTTGCTAGCAATCCCCGAAGTACGCGCAGGCAGCGCCACCTATGCCCAATACCTGCTCAAACAAGATTGGCTGCTGCCCAAGATTCCCGATGGCGTCAGCTATGAACATGCTTCCCTGGCTTGCTGTGGAATTGGCCCTTCCTTTGGGGCCATGCAAGCCATGCAGGTAGATGCATTTAGCACCCTCCTCATCACAGGTGCAGGGCCTGTTGGTCTGGGCGCAGTGGTCAATGCCACCTTTCGCGGAGCCAGAACGCTTGTAGTAGAGTCGATCCCCTTCCGTGCCGAACGAGCGCGCCAATTGGGTGCAGAGGTGGTACTCGATCCTCGCGACCCCGACATTTTGGCGCAGATTCGCCAGCTTACTGCAGGACGGGGCGTGGATTGTGCACTCGATTGTTCAGGAAATGTGCAAGCGGAGCGACTCTGCATCGACGCCACCCGCCGCAAGGGCAAAGTCTGCTTTATTGGGGAATGCCAAGATGCGCTTGCCATCCGCATCAGCCCCGATATGATTCGCAAAGGATTAACTCTGATGGGGTCGTGGCATTACAACTTAAATGACTTTGAAAAGGTCATGCAGGTCATCCAGAAGTCGCCCCACATCAATTCCCTCATCAGCCACACCCTGCCCATGAGCCACATTCAAGAAGCCTTTGAATGTTCAACATCCCAAGCATCTGCCAAGATCATCCTTGATCCTTGGGCGTGATGAGGAAATCAGGCAGAGCGCCCGTCTATCCGTGATGTATATGGTTTGGGAACACGAAACAAAAAAGGTCTGTTACTCTGGAAAGTCCAGAGTAACAGACCTAAAAGGTGGGCGTGAAGGGACTCGAACCCCTGACCTCACGGATGTGAACCGTGCGCTCTAACCAGCTGAGCTACACACCCAAAACAACGCGAATGTCCCCAAAGTATACCATATCAGCATCCCGTCGCAAATTGCCGATCCACACATTCAACGCTAAACTATGGGTAATCTTGCGGGGCAATCTTGCGCCCCACGGCATAGACAAAAGGATTCAAGAAAGATTCGTCATGGTACGTTACAAGCGGCAGATGCTGCGTCTCTATTTTATCCTCGTTTTGGCGGTTGGACTCTTCGGCGGTTGGTATGCAAGCCGTAACTTTAGCTTGGAAGTTGACACCCTAAGTGCGGTCAACATCGGTGAGGAAGCAGATTGGGTAGACTTCTTTGCCGCGCTTGGCGAAGAAACCATTCAGCTATTCCTTGGCTTTACCAGCGGCGGCAGCTAGACAAACAAGCCACCAAATCACTTCCCTAGAGTGCATGACAAGCAACGGGCCGCCCTCCAGTCTGGAGTAGCGGCCCGTACTGATCTATCTCATACTAAGCTTCTGAGCAAACTTGAAGTTACCCCCGAAGCCTTTTGCAACACAACAATTTGCAACAAATTGATTAGTTGGGGTCGTATTTACAACTCTGCCCGTCAAGCTCATTGAAGTAGATACAAAGCACCACATAGGCTGCACGCAACTTCAACTCATCAATCTGGCTCGGCTCCAAAATAGCCCACCAATACTGTTCCTCATCTCGTGGATCGCCATCGTTCAGCCAATCCAAATTGGGCATTGTCAATAGACTCATCAACCCGATCCACGGTTGCCAGTTGGCGGCGGCATATTCATAGGATCGTTTAAGATAATCCGCCTGCACCATTTCCGTAATACCCGCTTCCGCACCATGCCACCTGTATGCGGCATTGACCGGATCGTAGGTCCAGCCAAATTCCAACAGCACAACCTTTTTATCCGTGTCGCCGTTGCGTACCATAATGGCGCGTATATCTTCTACATGCCGGAAGGCAAAGAAGCGATAACCGCCATAGGCTTGATTCGAAGCAGCCTCAGCTGGGTCTGTTTCCGGTGGGGCAGCAAAGCCCGCACCATGCACACCCAACATATCAAAATAGCCATTGCTACTGCCCCCCATTGCCTGATACATGCCTTCATAATAAACATCATCGGGCATCGCAATGGCACTATTGTCACCAGTAGGAGCCATTCCAGCATTGATTACAATCGCATTGGGATTCGCCCGCTTGATTGCGGCATAGGCTTTGCCCAAAAATTCTACATACTGTGCTGGATTGGGTGGGTTGTTCCCCCACTCACGCGCCAAGTTTGGCTCATTCCAAATCTGATAAGCCTGAATACAACCGACTGCCTGGGGCGTACAGTTATAGCGACTTGCCAGTGCAAAGACAAAATCGGCATAATCGTCTCCATTGGCAGGTGGTGGGCCTGCCCAGAAGCTTACTTCTTCGGGGTCACTGCTTACACGAGCCAACAACTTCAAATTATGCGAATTGACATGAGTCACAACCCGATCTGAAATCGACCAGTCAAAGGTGCCCTTGCCTGCGCCTTCAATCGTCTCCCACGCAAAAGCTTGCTTCACCCATTCGAAGTTGGCTTCCTGCATCAACGTCAAGTCGCGATCCGCAATCTCTGGCTTCCACCACAAAAATGCCTGTGCGCCAAAGTCTGGGCTACTCATGGTTGCGGGGAGATAATTGCCATTTCCTGCCACCGGTTGCTGGGCAACAGGCGCATCTGGCGCTTCTGCCGCTGGCGCTTCACCTGCAACAGCATCTCCACCACGTTCGACCGTCTCCTCTTGCACAAACTCAGCCGCAACCCAACCCATCTCGCGTCCATCCGTACCAATCTGCACCCACGCACCATCCTGGCTGCGCCCAATCACATCATATTGCTCGCCCTCATTCACCGTCTGCACCACCTCGCCATTGGCGTTAGGTGCAGCACGGACATTCAGAATCGCAGCATTGATCACCGCCACCGTCTTTGTGGTGGGAGTCGGCTGTGCGGCGTCAGACGCAGGGGTCGATCCGTTGGATGCACCTGTAGCAGGTGTGTTTGCCTCCGCAGGTGGTGTCGGGGTCTCTGCTTCGGAAGCAGAACCGCTTTCATCACTCATGGGGGTTTTTGTCGGGGTGGGCGTAGCGTCGGAGCTCCCGCGACCACAAGCAGACAAGACCAATGCTGCCATGATCACAATCACAAAAATCAGCCAAGCTCGTCGCAACATGCGCCTCCTAAAAGTTTTTATCATTCGTTGAACCACATTATAAAATTATCACTCCAAGACTTACCGAAAGAACCAATCAACAAGAAATAGATAACTATTTCCCCATACTCTTCAATGAAAGGTAGACGGGCAGGGGCGCCCAATCGTTCCCCACAATTCCCCACTGTGCCTTCTCCGTACCATCCGCCACCACGC
>JBBQIG010000473.1:0-4737 GCA_038324715.1 Anaerolineae bacterium
AATAAAGAACTGACCGTTCCCGAAGGCTTCATCTACAATGTTGCCTTGGCGGAAGAGATCGGTTTTACCGAGGAAGAAGCCGCCAAGATCACGAGTTTAAGGGATTTAGAACCTTGGCTCGAAAAAGCCAAAGCGGCCCGCCCGAATGAGTATCCGTACCTCACAGCAGGCGGGATTGCTTTCCATCCTTGGGTGCCTGGCTTCGCGGCCGGAGTTTCGAGTAATCTCCTCACCATGAAGTTTGCCCCTGATGACAACGGCGTTTTCGATGAAACCATTGTCAGTATCATGGAAACCGATTGGGCCAAAGAGTACACGGCAGTGATGCGTGAATGGTATGAAAAGGGCTGGATTCATCCAGATGCTGGCCTAACTACCTTTACCAGCGTCGAACTCAGAAACGCAGGTAGTTTCTTTATCGAACCCCAGCCTCTGAAGGGCAGTAATATCAAGGCGCAGGAGTTGATAAACGCTTCCGGCAATGCTGACCTGGAACTGAAGGAAATCTACACCCAACCCAAGATCAACGTTACCACTCATTCCGGCGGCTCCATGCTCGCCATTCCTGTGGTATCCGATCACCCTGTCGAAGCAATGAAGTTCATCAACCTCATGCACTCCGACTCCACTCTGCTCAACATGATGCTCTTTGGCGTCGAAGGCACCCACTGGGAATTTGAAGACGACGGACGTGTGAACATCTTGGACAGTGCCTGGTACGGTGCGCACGGTGGTGCGTGGACACTCGGCAACACCTTGCTTCAGGCTGTTTCCAACAAGGAAGATCCTGAGAAGAACAGAATGTTGATCGATTATTCCAATGATTCAGTCGATCATCCTTCCCTGGGCTTCCGCTTCCGCACCGACCCCGTGGCAGCTGAACTCACAGCGATCACTGCAATCGCCGACGGTACATCCCGGGCTCTGCTGACCGGTTATATTGATCCTGCGGTTGAACTGCCCAATTTCATTGAGGATTTGAAGGCTGCCGGGTTCGACACCGTCAAGGCTGAGGTTGAGGCACAGTACGAAGCCTGGAAGGCTGCACAGGAATAACAGTTCCGGATTAACAATCCAATAGTCTGTTGAAATAAGGGGCTGTCTCTTCTCTTGAGACAGCCCCTTGTACGTTAAAGGGAATTGCAAATTGTTTGGGTGGAGCGCATCAACGCTTCCAACCCCGTACCTTGCTCTGTAAAAATCGATCTGCAAAAATCACAAGGGGAACAGAATCCGTGGCAACAGAACAACGCATCCATGCAGATGACCTACGCGTGCTAATTACTCATATCTTTGAGCAGGTAGGAATGGAGACCACCGACGCTAGATTGCTGGCGGATTCGCTGGTCTTTGCCGACCTGCGCGGCATCCATTCGCACGGCGTGCTACGTGTGCCAGAATATGTGGAAAAGCTGACCACCAAAGGCGTCGATCCCAAGGGCAAACCCCACATTGTCAAGGCCTTCGGTGGTTGCGTTGTGATTGACGGTGGCAACAGCATGGGGCAGATTGGTATGCATTTTGCGATGAATGAGGTAATTCAACGCGCCAATGAGCATGGCATTGCCGCCGCTGCGATCCGGGGCAGCAACCACAGCGGGGCAATGGCTTACTTTGCCATTGAAGCCCTTCCCCACGATATGATCGGTATCGCCACCACCAACGCCCTGCCCACAATGGCTCCTTGGGGTGGCGCAGAAAAGATTGTCGGGATCAATCCTTTGGGCGTCGCCATCCCTGCGGGCACAGAATTGCCCATCGTCCACGATGCCGCATTCAGTGGCTCCTCACACGGCAAAATTCGCATTCATCAGCAAAAGAATATCCCGATTCCTGAAGGTTGGGCACTGGATCAAGAAGGCAATCCGACCACGGACGCGGGGGCGGCACTTGAAGGATTGCTGCGCCCAATTGGTGAGTTCAAGGGTGTGTCGTTGGCGCTGATCATGGGCATTCTCTCCTCCATGCTTTCCGGCGCGGCCTATGGTCTCGAACTGGGCAATATGGAACACGGGCCACAGGCAGGGCTTGATGGTCACTTTGTCGCGGCGATCAAGATTGAGGCTTTTACAGAGGTAGATCAGTTCAAGGCACGCGTAGATAGCGCCATCCGCCAGATTCACGAAGTTCGCAAGGCCCCCGGTTTTCAGCAAACCTACGCACCCGGAGAATTAGAGCAACTGCGCGAGCAAGAATACCGGCAGCACGGCATTCCACTCAACGACGTGACACTGGCAGACCTGCAACGAATGGCAGATCGGTTCAACCTTGGGAATATGCGCTTGGTGCAATAGTCACACTGGATTAGCCAGAGGATTAGCCAGAGCTTGCCATGAAATAGGTGCGCTAAGCGGCTTGCGATACAGGCTGCGGTGCATGATCTAAGGTAGAAAAATTTACCAGTGGCACAAAGCTTACCAAAAAACGAACACTTTGACACTAAATTGTTATACGCAGGAAGATTTACAGAGCAAGACTAAATTAGTTCTTCGCCTATTCTGCCTTCAGATTCTGCCTTCAATGGATAAGCCGGAAAGATACACTCATTCCGGCACGGTTTTCTGCGCGATCCTATGCGAATGGCCTATCGATCTCTTAAAGGCTATATTTTATAGATTAGAGATTATAGAAGAGGGCGCAAAGGCTATACCAGTGAGGAATAAGATTGAGGAAACTAACTGCGCAACAAATTATACTTTGTTGCTTGTTCTTATTTACCATTGCTTTTACCATCGCTTGGCCTATGTCAGTCTGGGCACAAGACGAGTTGCAGCAGAATGAAACCCCCAGCACAGAAACAGCAGAAGAGCAGCAAGCGCCAGATCAAGTCAATGTAGAGCCAGCGGTGCAGGATGAACAGATCGAAGATCGGTTGACTGGTATATTAGAAGCAACCGAATGGTTCGTGAATCCCGCAGTGGAGGTGCGCGATGGCGTTGCCTTTCTCGATGGTCAGGCACGTACCGAGGAGCAGCGGGAGTGGGCGGGAAACCTGGCGCGCAATACCCAGGATGTGGTAGCCGTTGTGAATCGCATTGAGGTCATTCCGCGGCCGGTGTGGGATTTTTCCCCAGCAATCGCCGAGTTACGGTCACTGTGGCGTGATACAATTCAAGCCACACCCTTACTTGTTTTTGGGGTTGTGGTGCTTCTGCTGTCGTGGTGGTTGACAAAGTTCCTTGTGCACTTCTTTCGCCGTTTCTTCAATGTCCGGCTTGGTTCACCCCTACTCGCTGGGATTGCGGCGCGAGCAGTAGCGATTCCTGTATTTCTGCTAGGCGTCTACCTCGTCCTGCAAGTAGCTGGCTTGACACGCTTGGCGGTCACGGTGCTTGGGGGCACGGGCCTTGTGGGTATTGTGGTTGGTTTTGCCTTCCGCGACATTGCCGAAAATTTCCTCGCCAGCATTCTACTCAGCATGAGGCAGCCTTTTCGCAGAGATGATCTGATCGAAGTTGTAAGTCATGTTGGCATTGTGCAACAGATGAACACGCGTAGTACGGTGCTGGTCACTCTGGATGGCAACCACGTGCAAATCCCCAACTCGATCATTTTTAAGAACACGATCATAAATTATACTGCCAACCCAAACCGTCGCTCGGACTTTGTCATCGGCATTGGCTATGACAGCACCATTCTGCAGGCACAAGAGATCATCTCACAGGTACTCAACGAGCATCCGACGGTCTTTAAATCACCCGAACCATTGGTGCTGGTTGACGAATTAGCCGCGTCGACCGTTAATCTGCGTATCTACTTCTGGTACGATGCGACGCAATATGCACCGATCAAGATCAAATCTTCACTGCTACGCCTGATGAAGCGCGCCCTACAGGAGGCCGGTATCTCTATGCCAGACGAGGCGCGTGAAGTCATCTTCCCAAACGGTGTCCCCATCATTCAAGCCCCCCAACTGCAAACCACAGAGCAGGCACAGGCAGAAGTTGAGCGTTCAAAGGAAGCAGAAGTCAGCGAAAGTCTCCATCCTGAACCGGTAACTTCTGCCGCCGAGGGTGATCTGCGCAATGTAGAACATGATGTCCGCGAGCAAGCGGATCAGTCCCGTGTTCCTGAAGAGGGGGCAGATTTGTTAGATGGAACATAGGGGATTGCCTTGATAGAAGATAGCTCTAAATTACCCACTACTTCATCTACAACAGATTCAAACGTCCTTGTCTTTCCTCGCTCCTGGAAAGTTATTGCGATTCTCTCTGGCACTTTTGTCTCCAATTCAGCGAGGAGAACCCGAGCAATCTCAAGGGTCTGCATACTGCTAGCATGGTGATGAACGACAAAGGTAAGCAGTTCTATTCCATCTTCATAAGCTTTAGCAAGAGCTATGCGTAGCATGGCCAGTCCTACGAGCGAAGATAGAGCAATTGGTACCGCTTGCATTTCCATTGCTCTCTTCAACGCTCTACAGAACTGTCGTTCAGCTTGTGGATAATCTTGTAAAGCAAAATTCACATCAGCCAGATGATACAAAGCAAGTGCCGTACCCACGCCATGGTGAATCTCAAGAAAAGACCCGTAACTCATTTCGATGAGTAAGCGAGCTTGCTGATACTCTGCCTTTGACTTTGCCATAACTCCAAGATTCTTCAGAGAAAGGGCGATGCCCTCTTTGAAGCCAATCTCTTCACTTGATGCGAGAGCTTCCTTAAGTATCTGTTCCGCTTTTACATTCTCACCTGAAGAATGCAATGCCTCCCCGAGATTAGCCAGTGAGAAGATGGT
>JBBQIG010000474.1:0-4723 GCA_038324715.1 Anaerolineae bacterium
GCTCTTGCTCGGCCTTCGTGGGGCTGCCCCCACACATCGTTTTCACAATCTGCGCCATAAAGTGACGACGCGAGTAGCCGCGGAGGCTGGCTTTCGTTTCGTTGAGGGTCGCACACAACTCTGCTGTCAGTTTCATCTCTCCCTCCTTTCGGAGAAAGAGTATATCATCTCTCAACGTATGCTTTTATCCTTGGATTGGCCTAAAGGCCTGTGCTACAAGTAGTTTTGGAATTTTATGAATCTAGCTCTATCCTCACGCCGCACTCAACTCGTGGCGCTTATACTCACGGCACTGATCGCCCACGCCCTTCTCCTGGCACCGCTGCCGTTGATCCTGCGTGCAGTCGCAACATTGATCCTGACTGGGTTCCTCCCCGGCTTGCTTCTGGTGGAATGGCTGGTAGGCGGTCGCCCTGCCTCTCCCCTAGACCTTTGGGAGAGAGTGCTCTATAGCATCGGTGCGGGCGCAAGCATCATCGTCATCACCATGCTGCTGCTCTCCTATCTGCCAGGGCCATTGCTGCGCTGGCAGACCTTTGCCGCCTTTGATCTCATCCTGATAATCTTGGCGCTCGGTGTGGCATTGCGCCCACAAGCTTCCATCAGCGCACCATCGCTATCCGATCCCGATGCCCCTGCTGGCAAGTGGACGCCCGTGTGGGCGACTGTCCCGCGTGGCTGGTTCTGGGTAGGTTTCATCACACTAGCCCTAGTCGCAGCCTTCTTGCGCCTGCCCAATCTCAACTACTCTGAATTTCAGGGGGATGAGACGCGTGCGTTATTACGCACAGCAGAGATGATCCAGGGCTATGACGATGCGCTCATGACCCACAAAAAAGGACCGGCGGAAATTCTGCTGCCCGGTTCCATCTACTCACTGGTGGAGCGGCTCAACGAAGCCACGGCACGCTTGCCCTTTGGCTTGCTCAACCTGACCGGCTTGTTCGCCATCTTCCTGCTGGGATGGCGCATGTTTGGTGCAGTCGCCGGGTGGAGCGCAGCAATGATCCTGGCGCTGGATGGCTATTTCATTGGCTTTGCGCGCATTGTGCAATATCAAAGCATCGTCTTTTGCTTGGTGGTACTGACTGTACTCATCCTCTATCGCCTGGTGCGCGTGCCGAGGCTGTTACCCAATTATCTCACGCTTGCCGCCATCTTCTTGGGGACAGCCATGTTGGCCCATTATGAGGGTGCACTGGCAGTGATACCGGGGAGCTTTCTGCTCTTTATGCTCTGGCGCAGGGGCGTATCCCTGGCGCGCTTGGGACAAGCAATGCTTGCCCCCCTGTTGATCGGTGCGGCAATCCTCGGCGCGTTCTATATTCCGTTTGTGCTCCACCCGGCCTTTGGCGTTACCTATGCCTATATTACGGTCAACCGCATTGGCACCACTTTTCCTTATAACAATTTGGTGGATTTCTTCGAGCGCACCACGCTCTATAACACCACCTATGCCTTTGCCCTGCTGGTACTCATTACGGTGATTGGACTTGTGCGGCTCTACTGGCGCAACTTGCCTCGCGCCTTAGCATGGGTTGCTATTGCTTTGTTCGTGAGTGGCATGGTATTGACCCTGGTCAACCCAACCTGGTTGACGCTGGGAGGCAATGACCAGACCTGGATCTTCTTTACGCTCGCCTTTGTGGTGGCATGGTTGGCTCCGCGTTTAAGTTTGGAGGAGCGTACCGTCTGGCTCTGGTTTGGCGTGCCAGCCATCTTTATGCTCTTTTTTACCCTCACGCCCAACACCCATGTCTATGGCTTTATCATTGGCTGGTCGCTGGTGGTGGGGATGATCATTGAAGATGGCTATCAGACCTTGACACGCTGGTTCAGCATTCCCAAAGTGCGAATGGCTGGCGCATCGGTGGCGGCGATCTTAATCCTGGCTTTTGGCAACTATGCCACCTGGTACTTTGTCCTCACCGACCTGGAAGTGCTGCGTAACTGGCGGGTTCTGCGTCCACAGGGCTATTGGACATCCTATGAGATGCCCACCAATATGTCGATCTTTGGCTTCCCGCTGCAAAATGGCTGGAAGGCTGTAGGCGCGCTCTATGCAGATAGCATTCTCGATGCGCCCTTTACCCTGCATGGCAAGGAGCCAGTGGCAGATTGGTACACGCGCGGCGAAGGCTATTGTCCGCGTGACCACGTCTACTATCTCTGGCATGAATCTGTGGAGCCGTTGGAACAAGGCTACAACCAAGTGGTGCGCCAGCAGATTGAGGAGCAGGGCTATCAGTTGTTTGGCGAGATCACGGTGAATGAGCAGCCACGGCTTGCCATTTATAAAGCAAGCGAAGCGCCATTGACGCCACAACGCTTTGCCGTGGAAGATTACACAACGCGCTTTGATCAGGAACTTTCCGGCCCTCTCTTTGAAGAAGATGGCCCCAGTGCTGCGCCACAGATCCAGAAAGCACTTGATTTCCGCTTTGGCGACTCGATTCGTCTGCTTGGCTACAGCTTGCAGGGGCAGGACAATGTTCCTGGTGGCGGTGTCAATCTCACCCTCTACTGGCGAGCCGATGCACCTGTCGGGTACCCCTACAGTATCTTTACTCAAGTCATCGACCAGAGTGATGGCTATAAAGCAGGGCAGCGCGATGGGGAACCTGTTTGCAACACGCTCCCTACTGACCTCTGGCGACCAGGGGAAACCATTGTCGATCGCTATTATATTCCTCTTGCTGCCGATGCACGCCCTGGAACCTACACGCTTCTGATTGGCATGTATGATCGCGAGGGGGACGAGCGGGTGGAGATCTTCACACCTGAGGGCAACAGCGTTGGCGATGGTCTTGGCATTGATGAAATACGGATTGCACAACCATGATTGATGCCTTTTCGCCTCGACGACGCCTGTGGATTGCCGCGCTGCTGCTGGTGATCTGTACCGCGGCAATGCGCGCGCCAGAACTGAATCGTTTTGTAACGGCGGACGAACACGCGTGGCTGGCACGGTCGGGCAACTTCTACTATGCGCTCGTCCACGGTGATTGGGCAGGTACTTTCCAGCGTCACCATCCAGGCGTCACCGTCACCTGGGCAGGGTTGGTGGGCTACCTCTTTACCTATCCAACCTATGCCGCCGATGCGCCCGGTCAATTTGGCTGGCTGACGGAAGAAATCGAACCATTCCTACGCAGCCAGGGGCATGATCCTGTGGCAATCTTGGCCGCAGGGCGAGCAACGATTGTTGCCATCATTACCCTTATCCTACTCGGATGCTTTTTGTTGGCGCGGCGGCTCTTGGGGGGCTGGTCGGCCTTTTTGGGTATAGGGCTGATTGCCTTTGCACCCTTTCACATTGCCCACTCGCGCTTCCTGCACCTCGACGGACTGGTCAGCAGCTTTATGCTCTTGGCGCTGTTGGCTTGGCTCGACCATCTGGACAGTCACAGTCGCAAATCGCTGCTGCTGGCGGCAATTGCTGCGGGGCTGGCATGGCTCACCCGTTCACCCGCGCTCTTTTTGATTCCACTCTTTGGGCTGTTGGCGCTGCTTCACATCTGGCGCAAAGCAGAGCACCCGTGGAAATCTACCTTTACTAGCCTAATTGTCGGCGGCGTTGGTGCATTTGCGCTCTTTGCCTTGCTTTGGCCCGCGATGTGGGTAGACCCGGTGGGGAGTTTGCGCCAGGTGTTGAGCGCGGCGGGTGAGTATGCCGCCGAAGGGCATCTCAAGCCCACCTACTTTGCTGGGGAAATCTATTCGGGGGATCCTGGCTTTTGGTTCTATCCCATCACCTATCTCTGGCGCAGCACGCCCATTACCTGGATCGGGCTGGCACTAGCCGGAGTCGGAGTGCTCTTGCGCGTGCCACCCCTCAACCATGTGCGCGTGCGCGCAACTGTGGGAGCACTGCTTATCTATGCGCTGGGCTTTATGCTCTTTATGAACATTGGCGCGAAGAAGTTTGACCGCTACCTGCTGCCCTCCTATTTGCCGCTGGAGCTAATTGCCGGGGTCGGGTGGGCAGTGGCGCTGCATTGGGCAAGCCAACGTGGCGCACGAAAAGGCACATTGCGCTATTTGCCCATAGCTGCCGCATCGGTGCTTGTAGCCCAAGCACTCTTTGCGCTGCCCACCTTTCCCTATTACCTCACCTATTACAATCCAGTGATGGGTGGTGTGGAGCGTGCGCCGCAGGTGATGATGATCGGCTGGGGCGAGGGTGCGGATGAAGCAGGTCGCTATCTCGATGCCAAAGCAGACGCTACAGAGTTACGCGTTGCCTCTGGCTATACCAATGGCCCGCTATCCTATTTCTTCCGCGGACAAACGTTGCCGCTGACCTTTTGGCATGATGCTGATTATGCCGCGGTCTTTGTGCAGGATTGGCAACGTCAATTACCCTCCCGCAAATCTGCCGCCTACTTCCAGCAGATGACGCCGGAGACAACGATTACCCTTGATGGCATTGATTATGCCCATCTCTATGACCTGCGTGACAGACCCTTGCCCGACTATGTAACTGATTGGGGTGGGGTGATTCGCATGGTCAGCTTTCAATTACCCGCGGCGATGGTTATCCCCGGCGAAACTGTGCGTGCGGCCTTTTATCTGGTCAATCAAGCACCTATTGCCACCAACCTCACCGTAGTCGTGCGCCTCGTGGGGCAAGGGGTGGGACAAGATGAAGTGGAGATTGCGCGCGCCGAGGGTTGGCCTTGGGGAGCAGCAACCTCAACCTGGAAAGTGGGGGAGTTATGGC
>JBBQIG010000475.1:0-4706 GCA_038324715.1 Anaerolineae bacterium
GCGAAGATCGCGGTGGTGATGGCATGGTGCTAGACATTGAAGGCAATATCTATCTCACCGCCGGGGGCGACGAGAAGGCGGGCGTATACATCTTTGCCCCCAATGGCGATTCACTAGGCTTTATTCCCACAGGTGAAGCCCCAGGCAACTGCACATTTGGCGGCGATAGATTGACAACACTCTACATCACAGCAACGTCGTCACTCTATGCCATAGAACTTGCCATCCCTGGTCACCTCATCTATCCACCCCGCCAATAATCGGTAACACGAAATCATGACGAAAAGCCATCTCGCCTCGCCATGAATCTTCGAGCGCGAGTGAATTAGCAGAAGTCTAAGAGCAAGAGGAGAACCTAGCTCATGCAACTCTATCAACAAGCCTGGACACGCCGCGAACTTGAAGCACGCGTCGGTCGCATCGAGCAGATTGGCGGTCTTCGCCGCCTGCGCCTCAATGAAGGCCCTGAAGCGGGCGTGGAACAGATCCAAGTCCGCACCGGTTCAGGCTTAACCTATTATATCTCGCCGGATCGGGGTCTCGATATCTCTCTGGCTGAATTTGGTGGCACCCCCATCAGTTGGCAATCACCCAATGGGGATGTCCACCCATCCTACTTTGATGATCGCGGCTTTGCCTGGTTGCGTACCGCAGCAGGTGGGCTGCTGATGACCTGTGGCTTCACGCAAGCAGGTTCACCCGACATTGACGAGGGGGTGGAGTTGGGGCTACATGGACGCGCACATCATCTCGCCGCGCGCCAAGTCAGCACAACAGCCGAATGGGAAGGCGACGACTACGTGATGCGCGTGCGTGGTGTCGTGGAGGAGACCAGAATCTTCGGTGAATTCATCCGCCTCACGCGTGAAATCACCAGTTATTTGGGCAGTAACCGCATCGCTATCACCGACCATTACGAGAATCTAGCCTTTGTCCCATCTCCACTGATGCTACTCTACCATTTTAATTTTGGCTTCCCGCTGCTCACCGAACAAACCAAAATTTCGTTTCCATCGCGCACAGTTTCACCCCGCCTTGACCACCCAATGGAGGGCTATGACAGTTGGCAATCGCCCGACCCAACCTATGCCGAGCGTGTCTACCTCCACCATGATATAGTCAGTGATCAGCGCGGTTGGTCATCGGCAACCATATACAACCCAACATTCCCGCTGCCCGCCGGGGCCAATCCCATCACAGTGCGCCTCAGTTGGGATACCGCTACATTGCCCCAACTGGTACAATGGCGAATGGCGGGTGCTGGCAGTCACGTTCTGGGGATCGAACCCGCTAATTGCAATGTCAATGGACGTGCAGCGTCACGCGACGATGGTTCACTTGTCACACTTGCACCTGGATCGTCGTATACTTGTCGTTTAGAATTAAATGTAAATTTAGCTTAAATCAGATGGCAGTGGTGCAGAATCTTAAAGCTCATCGGCTGTTGCGTATTCAGAAAGGAATTCACTATGCGTGCTCTTGTTTGGGAAGGCCCGCGCCAGATGGTCATGCGCGATGTCCCAGATCCAACCCCTGCCCCCGATGAAGTGCTGATCAAAATTGCCTATTCAGGCATTTGCGGTTCCGAATTGGGTGGCTACTTGGGTCACAACTCCCTGCGTAAGCCCCCGCTCATCATGGGTCACGAATTTTCGGGTGAAATTGTGGCGATGGGTGATCGCGCCACTGAACTCAATCCCAAATTAGCAATCGGGCAACGTGTCACAGTCAACCCGCTGATCCACAACCCCTGGTCGCGCGAGGCGCTCAAGGGTCGTCAAAACCTCAACCGCGAACGCCGCATCATCGGCATCCACCGGCCCGGCAGTTACGCCCAATTGGTCGCCGCGCCAGCCACCAATACCTATCCAATTCCCGATCATCTCTCGCTCGAACTTGCGGCACTCTCTGAGCCACTAGCCTGCGCCGTTCGCGTCAGCAAACTCGCAGGTGCCACGGCAACAGACCGTGTGCTGATTACAGGACTTGGCCCCATTGGCCTCTTGGTGCTCCAAGTTCTCAAGGCATCAGGCGTGCGTACCCTCATCGCCACCGACACCGATGATGACCGCCGTGCAATCGGCGAACACTTTGGTGTTACGGTCCTAGATCCACGTGCAACCAACGTTGCTGAAGTCGTCCGCCAAGCAACCGACGGACAGGGCGTAGACGTGGCAATTGACGCGGTGGGCGCAACCGCCACCCGTCGCGAATGCATTGACTCTGTCACCTGGGGCGGCAAAGTGATCTTTACTGGTCTCCACGATGAAGAAAGCAATATCCAAGCCAACTACATCATCCGCTCGGAGGTCAGCATACAAGGATCGTTTGCTTACAACACGCTTGACTTCGAGGATGCGCTACACTGGCTTGAAGAGGGTCGTTTGGAAATTGAACCCTGGCTGGTGCGCGCCCCCCTCGCTGAAGGCGGCGAAAACTTCGAGCGACTGTTGAGCAAACCTGGCCCTGTCGCCAAGATTCTTCTGCAGTCTTAAGCAAGCCTAAAGCTTTACCCAAGAGAATGTGCAAAATCAACCTGCACATTCTCTTGGCGACCTCTTTTCAGTATATCGCGCCAATCCACCCTAGGCAGTGAAGCGGAAAGGTTATGCGAAGAAGATGACATCCCCACACTATGATCTCTTGCTCAAGGGCGGCGACCTGATCGATCCAGCGCAGTCGCTGCACGCGCGCCGTGATATTGCCTTCACAGGCGGCAAAGTCGCAGCAGTCGCAGAGTCAATTGCCGCCGACAGTGCCAGCGAAGTCTTGGACTGCACAGGGCACTTGATTGCCCCCGGCATGATCGACCTGCATGTTCATGTCTATTGGGGCGTAAGCAACCTGGGCATCTGGCCTGACCCGAACCTGGTAGCCAAGGGCGTGACTACCGCCGTAGACGCTGGCTCTGCGGGTGCAGACACCTTCCCCGGCTTTCGCAAATTCATCATTGATGCCAGCGCCACGCGCCTCTTTGCCACGCTCAATATCTCGGCACAAGGAATGCTCGATCCCGAAGTTGGCGAACTGATGGACATTCGCTTTGCCAGCGTCGAGCGCGCCCTTGCCACAATTGAAGAGAACCGTGATGTAATCTTGGGCGTGAAGGTGCGCTTGACCAAGCACTCAATCGTGAGTGAAGACGCAGGCATACGCCCCCTTCACCTTGCTCGTGAAGCCGCTGACAGCGCAGGGTTGCCCATCATGGTCCATCCACAGGATGCCTGGTGCGACTCGTTGGATGATATTCTTGCGGTCATGCGCAAGGACGATATTCTCACCCATTGCTATCACAACAATGCACACTGCGGCATCTTTGACGAAAGAGGACAAATTCGCGATTCCGTTCACGACGCCATTGAACGCGGTGTCATTCTCGACGTAGGGCATGGCGCGGGGAGCTTTAGCTGGGAAATCGTTGAGCGTGCGTTGGAACAGGGTCTCCAGCCCACAACCATCTCCAGCGATCTACATGCCTACAACGTCAACGGGCCTGTCTTTGACCTTGCCACCACAGCCTCGAAATTCCTATACTTAGGGCTGTCACTACAAGAAACGCTTGCTAAAGTCACCGCTGTCCCAGCGGAAATCATTCACATGAAGGAGCAGATCGGCACGCTTGTCCCTGGCGCATGGGGTGATGCCGTCGTCTTCCGCCATGAGTCCGGCGAATTCCCCCTCATGGACTCACTAAAGGTGCAACGCACAGGAACGCAACGGCTTGTGCCTGTCCACACAGTTCGCGGCGGTGCGCTCTATGAAGCCCCGATGCATGACCACTCCCACCGCCATCATCATCACCATTAGACTCACCTGAGGCTTTCGTGACCCTAGCAGAACATTCAGCAACCTGGCTCAGTAGCCTCGTACAAATTCCCTCAGTCACACCCATCCAAGCAGGCACACGTGCCGGGGAAGGGGGCGAACAACGCATCGCAGACGCACTGGCGCACTGGTTTCAGCAACTTGGCGGTCAAGTCGAGGTCGAAATTGTTGAACCAGGACGCCCCAATGTCTATGGTATCTGGCAGGGAGAGACGGATACTTGGGTAGCGGTTGACGCTCATACCGACACTGTTGGTGTGGAGCAGATGACCGACGACCCTTTCAGTGGCAACATACACAACGGGCGCGTCTGGGGACGCGGCGCAGTGGACACCAAAGCTTCTTTGGGCGTCATCTTGGCCTTGTTGGAACATATGCAAAGCACAGACCAACGTTCACGTCCAGGTCTAATCATAGGCGCTACCGTCGATGAAGAACATGGGACTGCTGGTGCACCCGCCTTTGCCGCTTGGCTTGCGCGCCAAGCCTATGCGGTAGCGCAACTAGTGGTCGCAGAACCCACAATGTGCGTGCCCGTCCACGGACATCGTGGCGTGGCACGCTTTGCGCTTGAGTTCATCGGCAAAGCAGCCCATTCCGCTCAGCCCGACCTGGGGCGCAATGCCATCGTAGGCGCAGCACAGACTGTGCTTGCCTATGCTCAAGAGCACAAACGGCTGCAAGAACTACCTGCAAGCGCCTTGGGGCATCCAGCCCTCACCTCGACCATCATTCACGGTGGCACGGGCATCAATGTCGTACCTGACCGTTGTACCCTGATGGTAGACCGTCGCGTCATTGATGGAGAAGACACAGTAGAAGTGATTGACCACCTCTATGCGTTGGCACAGAAAGAGGCAGGCATCCCAGTCGAACTCACA
>JBBQIG010000476.1:0-4705 GCA_038324715.1 Anaerolineae bacterium
GTTACGGAGCAAATGAAACGGAGGTAGAAAATGTAGTGCTTTTATTGTATGGCAGATCTGGCAAGTGCTGTACAACAATTGGCTGAGAATTTTTATTGGTAAACGCCTTACACTGAAAGGGGTATGGATTATTTAGGAGAAGAGTTGCCCACTTGGGCATACGACTGGGCATAGCAGAAAAAGTATGAACGATATGAACCCACTTTACCTCATTGCAGCCTTGTTTGGTGTGACGCTTTGGCATGAACTAGGCCATCTGTTGGCTGCGCGCTGGGTGGGTGTCCCTGTCATACGTCTCTCAATTGGGTTGGGGCCACTCTTGTGGCAGCATTCTCTGCCCAACGCGCCCGATTTGGCGTTGCGGGTATTGCCTTTGGGGATGTCTGTGACAATTCCCAACCGCCGTACGAGCGATGGCACCTCACTTCGTCCCCATGCAGATGACCTCTGGATTGCGGCTGGAGGCCCGTGCGCTAACTTTATTTTGACTTTGCTACTCTTTGCGGTAGCTCGCTGGCTACCGATGTCGCCTGATTGGGCTTATGGGTTGGTGGGGGTTGGGATTCTCTCTGCGGTCATTGCGCTCTTTAATTTGCTGCCGATTCCAGGGTTAGATGGTGGTCATCTGCTCATGGCAGGGGCTGCACGCTTGGGCTGGGAAATGAAGCGTAGCCACGAAATTCGCCTCCGGCGCGCGGGGATCCGATTTGTGGTACTTGCTTCTCTTTTGCCTCTCCTTTTTAGCTTGTGGATGGTTTTCTAGCAAGATGTTGTCGTGTGCTTCCAGAAACCTCGATTGAATCTGAGATTGAATACCTGAGATTGAATAAAGGTGATCGACCTTCTTGGGGTCGATCACCTTTATCTTTTTAATGCGTATAGAATTGTACAACCGCGCGGTGCTTAGACGATCTGTTGTCCAGCTAGTTCTTCGATCAACGTAATCAATGCAGAGTGATCCAGTTCGCTATCTCCGCGTGCCATCATGGCTCCGTAAAGCTGATGAACCAAGGCACCCGTGGGCAACGGCGCACCATAAGCTCGCCCTGCATCCATGGCAATGTTCAGGTCTTTGTATTGCAGCCGCGTGCGGAAGCCAGGTGTAAAGTTACGCTCAAGGAAACGCTCGCCGTGACCCTCTAGCACGCGGCTGAACGCATAGCCGCCCAGGAGTGCGCTCCGCACCTTGGCTGGATCGACACCTGCTTTGGCTGCCAACACCATCGCCTCGGCGACGGCTTCGATGGTCACCGCAATGACCAGTTGATTACAGGCTTTTGCCACCTGGCCCGCGCCGGAATCACCTAGGTGCAAGATGGTCTTGCCCATTGCTTCTAAAACAGGGCGCACTTCTTCGAGCGCGGCAGCATTGCCCCCTACCATGATTGAGAGCGTTGCATTGGCTGCGCCGACTTGTCCACCAGAGACGGGGGCATCCAGCAAGATTGCGCCTTGTTCTGCCGCTTTTGCAGCAAGCGTGCGTGCGGTGACGGGGGAGATTGTGCTCATATCGACCAGGATCTGCCCCTGGCGCGCGCCTGCCAAGATTCCTTGCTCGCCCGTCATCGCGGCCTCAACATCTGGCGAGTCGGGCAGACAAAGCAGCACGACATCGCAAGCAGAGGCGACTTCTGCCGGGGAGTTCGATGCTGTAGCCCCAGCATTGACCAACTCGTTCACTGGCTCTGGCATCAGATCATAGACCACCAGGGAAAAGCCCGCCGCCAGCACATTGCGCGCCATAGGTCGGCCCATGATGCCCAGACCAATAAAGCCAACAACGGGTTTTTCCGAACGGCCTCCCGATCTTTCTTCTGGTTCTTCTGGCATAGCGCCTCTCCTAATTGAGTGGGGTCATGGTGTCAAAGTCGGTAATATCCAACTCCTCCACTTCGGCAATAGGCACTACGTTGAAGGTCAAAACGCTGCAACCTTCCTCAAGATGTCCGCCAAATGCAATTTTATCGTCGGAAAAGATGATGTGACAGTGGACGCGCCCATTGAAGATAAATCCAGTCATGGTCGCAATGTCGTAAGTGCCTTCACCTTTGGGATACAACTCGTCGGGTGGAAGGTCGGGGCTGGAGACGACATGGAAGTGATAGCTGGTTACGGAGCCAATGGCTCCCAAGATAACCCCATGTTTGATGTTGAGTTTTTCGACCGCGGCGCGCAGAGAGATCAAGACGTCGTCGCCGGGGTTGAGGTGAATCACATGCAGCCGCTTGATGGTGCCGGATTCGATACGCATGGCAAACTCCTCTAATGAATGAGCTAGTGAATGAGCTTAGTGGGATAGGTTGACTTATGTACTCGTTGATTCAGTTTGCTAATTGGTTGTATGAAACATCATACCAGCCATTGGGAATCGCGCCGAATGGAGAGTTCTGTGCCGTGCAAGGCTGCTCTCTGTTTTAGTCTTGCAGCGCAATGATCAGGCGCGGCTTGTGTTATCATAAAAGAGAGGATAAAGAGGATTATGTGCTATAGCTTGGCTTCTCTTTCGCTGTGAATGACTCATGCGCTTTCTGCCTGTTGAGTGCTCATGGTGAACCTCTCGATCCCCAATTCAATCCCGAACCCAATAAGGATGACCCAATGAATCTCAAACAGCAACCCTATGGCATGGCCCATAGCGGTGCCTATGCCGACCTCTATACATTGACCAATGACAAGGGTATTACTGTTTCGCTTACCAACTACGGTGGCATTGTTACGTCCGTAATGGCCCCCGACCGCAATGGTCAGCCTGGTGATATTGTGTTGGGCTATGAAAAGCTAGAAGAATATGTGGCGCGCAACCCCTTCTTTGGTTGCTTGGTGGGGCGCTATGCCAACCGTATTGGGGGAGCCAGCTTTACGCTCAAGGGTAAGCAGTATTCGCTGGCGCAAAACAATGGTCAGAACCATCTTCACGGTGGGAAAGTGGGCTTTGATAAGGTGCTGTGGGCTGCGGAGCCTTTTACTACGCCCACCGATACCGGGGTCAAACTCACCTATACAAGCGTGGATGGCGAAGAGGGCTACCCTGGCAATCTGGTGGTGACGGTGGTCTATACCCTCACCAACGACAACGAGTTTCGGCTTGAATATGGCGCGACGACTGACCAGAGCACGATCATTAACTTGACGAATCATACCTATTTCAACCTGGCGGGACAGGGTGACATACTCGACCATGTGATGCAACTGCACGCCGACAGCTTTACCCCCATCAACAAGGCGCTGATTCCAACGGGCGAAGTGCGTTCAGTTGAAGGCACGCCGTTGGACTTTCGTACCCCGACGCCGATTGGCGAGCGCATCGATCAATCGGATGAGCAACTTGAGGCTGCGGGAGGCTATGATCATAACTGGATTATTTCCGGCACACCCGGCGAGTTGCGTCCAACAGCCTTTGTAAGTGAACGCACCAGCGGGCGTACATTGGAAGTTCTCACGACACAACCAGGCGTGCAGTTCTACAGTGGCAATATGCTGATTCCGCTTACGGGTAAGGACGGACAAGCATATGATCGGCGGTCAGGCTTCTGCCTGGAGACCCAACACTATCCCGATTCGCCCAACCAGCCCAGTTTCCCCAGCGTTGTGCTGGAGCCAGGTGAACGCTTTGCCGAGACAACGGTGTGGAGATTTGGCGTAAGTTAGGGGTGGGCAGATTTCAATGGAAGTGACTTGGCGAAGAGAGGTCTATCGGTGATAGATTCTGAACTGGACGAAATCTATAAATTTCTTGCCATCAGTGACCTGTTGGGCAGCGCAGGGCAACCCACCGAGGCGCAATTTGAGTGGGTAAAAGAGGCAGGCTATGAGGTGGTGATCAATCTTGCCATGCCCACTCAACCCCAAGCACTCGCCAACGAAGCTGAGATTGTGCGTGGGCTGGGCATGGAATACATCTCTATTCCGGTTGTCTTCAATAATCCCACGTCGGAAGATTTAGACCGTGCGACGGAGGCATTGGCCGCGAATGCGGAGAGGAAGTGCTTTGTCCACTGCATCGCCAATGCGCGTGTATCGGCTTTTATCTACCTCTACCGCGTTTTGCGTTTGGGGATTCCACAGGCTGAGGCTGAGAAGCAATTGCTCCAAGTGTGGCAGCCCAACGATGTTTGGGCGCAGTTTATTGCCACGGAACTAGCAGCACGGATGGGGAAATCAGAAGATAGCGGCGAATCACCTACAGCACTCCAGTAGAAGATGGATACGCACAGACTCCGCTGCTATGCACTGGTATAGTTCCCACAAGTGCATAGCAGCGAAAGAAATTTGTCCCTATACAAGCGCAGTGGGCGGCGGGTACCGACCTGTTCGATAAAATGTGAACTCACCCTTTACAGAGTCGGAAAAGGATTGCGTTCTTTATTGTTGAGTTGATGCCAATAAGGATAGATGGGCGTGACAGCGCTGGCGGAATCAAGCCGAGCTACCTGTTCAGGGGTCAGATTCCAGCCCACTGCACCCAAGTTTTCACGCAGTTGCTCTTCATTTCTTGCCCCAAAGATGATAGATGAGATAGTGGGGCGTTGGAGCAGCCAGTTGAGTGCAATCTGCGAAAGTGTTTTGCCCGTTTCTGCGGCAATTTCGTCCATCACGTCAATGGTTCGATAGAGGGTTTCGTCGTTGTATGACTGGCTGACTTCAGATTTCCGGCTCACGCGGCTGTTTTGCGGCGCGGGCTGGTTGCGGCGCACTTTGCCTGTCA
>JBBQIG010000477.1:0-4693 GCA_038324715.1 Anaerolineae bacterium
CATGGCACTGGCAGATGAAGCAGGCTATCGCTGTGCGATCCTCGCCTTTAGCGTTGGCAACCCCGACTTGCCCGAGAACGACCGCATGGCAGTTTGGCGCAATGTCTATCCTGCGCTCGAATACGCCGAGGAGAACGGTCACATCGTGGCGCTGCACCAATACGGAATGCCCGACCTCTGGGGGCCAAACAATGCCTATGACTGGTACATCTATCGGCTTGAGCATCAAGTCCTGCGCCGCCTCCCTTTCCGCCGCCTAAAATTCGCCGTGACAGAATATGGCATTGATGGTCTCATCCGAGGCAACGATCCTGCTGGATGGCAGACATTCACCACGCCAGAAGGTTATGTCGAGCAATTACTAAAGTGCGGGCGCTATCTAGAACGTTTCTCTGGTCAGGTCTTGGGTTATAGCATCTTTACGCTAGGACATTACAACCCCTGGCAAAGCTATGATATTAGTGGCAAAGCAGCCGCTTATCTGGCGGATCTCTCGGAAAAAGGTACTTGGCGTGAGATCGATGCCCAAGTCTATGACATAGTTCCGCGCGACACAGATAACAGCACCGATCCAGGGCCAACAATTACCGCCTCAATGGTTAGCCAAGAGCCACAAGACGCACAAGAATTCTACCACTCAGAACCGAGCCATGAGCCGGAATTTGAGCAAGAAACTGAAGTGAATAACTTTGGTGACGAACCAGAGTTTGAGGCAGAATCCCTTGAGCCAGAGGCTGAATTTGATAACGGACTTGATAGCAGACAAGCTACGCTGCCCGACGACAGCCCTGAAGAACAATGGGCAGAGCGTGCGTCTGAAGATGACATGATAGACACCTCTTTGATCTCGACAGAGTATCCAGAGATAGCCTTACCCGCAATCGCTGAACCAACCGAAGAGACCGAAAAGACCGAAGAGAGATACACCGACTTGGATGAGACTGAAACAGTGGAGGTTGTCATGCCAGCAGTGGGTAACGCAGTCGAATCTGACGTGGAGACAGCAGTTCTAGATGCCCCGGACGCCAGCGCAGATCAGGATGATACAACCTCTCTGCTCCCAGATGCTATAGAGGCTGAAAGGTTGACTCTAAGTGACACGGGCGAAGTTGACATGGGCGAAGCTGACACAAGCCAAGTGGTCACTGAGGCCGAAAACGAACCATGGGAACCATGGCAAAGTGTCGAGGCATTGGAGAGCAACGACCCTGAAAGTGGCAATGAAACGCCAGAGCCTGTAGAGCCGCCCGCAGAAGAGGATGATGAAGAAGGTGATGAAGAAGAATCAAGCGAAGAACCAGCACCCCCAACAGGCCCGTTGGTGGAACAGCGCATTGCGCTACCATTTGCCGCCTACAATATGGCAATCAAACATATTCAAGATCGCCCAGATGCGCCCCTAGACAATCAAGGGCCTTTGGTCAGCACGCCTTCCGATGTGGACGAAGTAGTCTATTTGGTCAAAGATATATTCATGACCTATTACGGCTCATGGGAACCCACTGACGACTATGAATCGGTTCCCGATTGGGCGCGTGACGATTATCTGCGACCGTCGTTCCTTGAAGCAGGTGCCGATCACCACCTGTTTGCTGCGGTCATCGGTCTTGATGGCGAGATGCGTAAGGGACACCAGATTATCTTTTGGTCTGATGGCTATGAACGCCTTGGTGATCCAGGCTACAGTGACTACACCCGAGAGCGAACCAAAGATAGCTCCGGTTGGGCAAATCTATTCATGGCAGGAGGCAGTTCCTATGTGCCTCAGCGTGGAGAAACCGGCCCGTGGTGTTGGGCACCAGCAGGAGCCGCCGAAGTTGTGGTCGGCGGTGGCTTGCCTGTCGGTCATCCAGTCTCAACCTTTGTCGTTTGGCAGGCAGTCCGCCGTGCCGACTGGGAAGCACAGTTAAAGCCAGCACCCGGAACACGCCCTGAACCTGCACCGCCCACCGAGGGCGAGGGCGGTGAACCTACCCCCCCTGAAGGTGGCACAACGACCCCACCCCCAGTTGTGGACGAGGTAGAGCGGCGCATTAGTGAGTGGATTCCCAGCTACAACGTCAGCATTAAGCCACTCATGGAACGTCCAGACAAACCACAAGGCGATGTTATCTATGTGGTCAAAGATCTCTTTACCACACGCAATGGATCCTGGGAGCCAGTTGCCCTGCAAGGTTCAGTGCCACAATGGGCGCGCGACGAGTATCTCAAGCCGCTCAATGCGCCAGATTACTTTGATGATGCCGGTGGAGACCATCACCTTTTTGCCGCAGTCATCGGGCTGGACGGCAAACTTGTGCGCAATCAAGAGATTATCTACTGGTCAGATGGCTTCGAGATGCTTGGGGATCCTGAGTATGATGCTTATACGCATCGTCGCACTAAAGAAAAATCGGGTTGGTCCAATATTGTGACTGGCCCTGGCAGCAGTTTTGTGCCAGAGCGCAATGAAAGCGGCCCTTGGTGTTGGGCACCTGAAGGCGCAGCCGAAGTAGTCTGTGGCGGCGGCTTGCCTGCCAATATCCACATTTCTTTCTTTGTGGTATGGCAAGCGATTCCGGCATCCACCGAAGGGGATAGACCGGATGAAGATCAGGATAATAATACCTTCCTGCCCACCTTACCCAAGGATGCGTCGCAGGTTGCAACCAATCAACCAATATCCGCTTTGGATCCAGGCTCGCTTTGGATTCAGGTCTTCCGTCAAGCTGCTTGGAATCGTTTGGGGCTAGAGTTACCCGTAGACTCAGTGATTGCCGCCTATGCTCGCCGCCAGCAATTGGGTATGCCTGTCACACAAGAATTTGAACTGAATGGACAGCGCGTCCAGGGTTATCACGGTGGCATTGTCATCATGCCTGTAGGCCAAGCAGAGCGAATCAGCCACGTACCCTGGTAGAAACAAAGCCAAATTCCTTGATATTGCTCCCTTAACATCGACTAGGGGCGAGATCGTAACACAGGAATCATAAGTCCAGACTTATGCTTTCATGACTGGACAATACAAGAGGGAGGAGTTAGCTATTTTGCTGACTCCTCCCTCTCTCGCTTGCATAACTCTATTTGCTTAGCTCTATGAGGTTGCACTCTATAGAGTTACAACAGTCCATGAAATAGCCACGGGATTTCCGCCCACAACAGAAATAAAAAGCACAGAGTTTTTATCAACTCTGTGCCAAATGGATGCCTACAAAATGCTGTTATGAAAATGAACTAGCCAAACAAACCTACTGTTGCAAATGGGAAAGAAAGTCACGCCCAACGACAATGCGAACATCTACAGGCGTGGCTAAATTCAAGCCCTGTAAGCTCGAAAGCGTGAGCGCAAGCTCCAAATCATTGCCCACCTTTGTCACCAAATCATCAGGAACGCCATAGTTGATGATAATGGTGCGACCATAATCATTGCGGTCAGCATCACCTATCGAGACTACTTGCCAGCCTTGTTTTTGCAGAAGATCTCGTGTTCGAGCTGCCACACCGGGTTGATCCGTGCCATTCAGCACTTCTATCTGCACCAATTGGGCATTATTCATCGCCACAACATTGCTAGTCGCCGTGGGAGGCGCAAAGAAATCATCCAATGCCGCACGTACAAGCGTGCGATCCGGGCGCAAAATCCAGGCCCCCTCTTCTGAATAAGTCTCCTGTCCAAAACGATTATCCAATACCAATTTACGTATCGGTATCTCACCCGAGTTGGCGCTTGCAAAGTTAGCGAGGTCAAGCATCACCGACAGGGGCATATCGGTCTGAATATTCGAATGCAGCGTTGTCAATAATAAAGGCAATTTAGGCAGTAAGGTGGGCAGCATTCGGGCGCGTAATACCTTTTTGAAGACCGCATTGATCACCTGTTGCTGACGACCCGCACGGGCATAATCATCATCAATATTCCGTGTACGTACATACTTCAAAGCCGTTTCGCCATTCAGATGTTGCAAACCTGCATCCAAGTGGAAGGTCGTCACCAAGTAATCATCAGTCGGGTAGTTCTCATCATGGATCGTAAGAGGCACCACAATGTCAACGCCACCGATTAGATCAATTAACTCCACAAAGCCCTGAAAGTTGACGCGCGCATAATATTGCACAGGTTGACCGATAAAGCTGCTCACCGTGTTCTTCGCAAGCTGTGGCCCGCCACCATCAAAGTTGTAAGTTTCACCAAGAGAATAAGCGGTATTAATTCGAGTCTCGTACCCAAAACCAGGGATAGGTACCCACAAGTCACGCGGCATCGACAACAGCCCCGCACTCTGGCTTTGGGGGTCAAAATTCAACAAAATCATGGTGTCAGTATTGCCGTCGTCACCCTCAGAAGTACGGGCGTCAGTTCCTAGCAATAACACATTAATGGCTGGAATGTTAATCGTGGGTTCAGTGGCAGCACTTTCTTCACCTGCTGTCCCATCCAAAGCCACATCACCAGGGGTTTCGACAGCCTGATCGGTAGGGTTATTCCACCCACTATTGTTGAGAAAGTCGAGGTTTGCAAGATCGGCTAAAGGTGATGTCCCCAAAATCCGTAGACGGGACCAATCATAAAGCCAGGTGCTGGCAACCACCGCCCCCCCCATGACCACAAGCACATAGAATACGGCGATCGTAATTCCCAGGCGACTATGGAACCAACTTTTACGCTTATCAGACATAGAATTCGGATCAGGTGCAGAACGCTTATTGCGATTCT
>JBBQIG010000478.1:0-4685 GCA_038324715.1 Anaerolineae bacterium
CGTATAGAAGGGGGTATGGCTGCTGCCAGATAAAAGGAGATTTTTTGTAGCATGTCATAGCCATACTTAATGTCGCCATCTGAAAAGTTGTTACCTTTAATTTTGCCAGCATCAGCGGCAATTTTGGTGATATCTTTCGTAACATCATCTGGTTGACGACTATCACGCGTGTTCATTAAATTCTTGGAACGAACACGCATAGGTTCTAGGGTTGTGGAGAGACCACGCATTTTTTTGGCTAGACTCGTGCCGCCCCACCATCCCGATGTCTTATAGGCCACGGCATGTGTCTTCATGGCACTAAGAGCTTGGGGCCAGTTTTCCTCTTCAAACTTCGCCATGACGTCCAGTTTGAAGTCGAGGAATTGTTTCTTCAATGCGTCAGCACCCCCCCCCTTACGTTGCACAACACCTGCCGCACCTTGCTGACGCACGTTGTTCTTCGTCACCACTCTTGCATCTGGGGAACGCCGGACATTTTGCGAGGCTGCACCTTGTTGAACAACATGTGTAAGCTCGTGAGCCAGCAATTTTGTCCCATCCGAGCTATGAGGATTGTAGCTGTTATTCTGAAAAAAGATGTCTGATCCAGATGTAAAAGCCTGCGCGCCAAGTGATCGGTTGAGCTGATTCGACTTATTTCCTGTATGAATGCGGACGTTATTGAAGTTGGCACCAATGCCCCCTTCCATTTTGGAACGCACGTTGTCGGGTAAAGCTTTGCCCCCACCTTTCGCACCCCGAATCGAGGACTCAACGTCGCCACTCACCGGACCGCCTTCCATGCCGACAGGGGCCTGCATGGCTCGGCTCGCCTGGAGTTTATTCTGCTCGCGCCGCTGTCGCGCTTTAAGGGGCGTGATTGGCGGGGGAGCAGACTTTAGAGGTGTCTGCGCTTTGGCTTGGGTTTTGAGCATATCACGTTGGGCAACAGTTCGCGCCGGTGCAGGCATACGCATGACTTGTTGGGCCATGTTATCGGCTTCTTGTTCATACTTGTCTCGAGCCGGACCGACGACAAGTTTAGGCTGAACGACCACATCTCCCGTGGATGGTGGATTCTGCTTTGTTCCGTTGCCATTTAACAAGCGCTGGACAACCTGATTCCCGACTGTACGCTGTAGTGCCATTACATCCGATGGGGATAACGCATGGGGTGATGCATAGGCACGCTGTAGCGCCATACCAGGCACAGCTAAATCTGGTCCAGCAACTTCTTTGTTTTGGCCTGTCGTTGTGCGGGATTCATTCGTCCTAGCTGTTTTCTTCGTGTGTTGCTCACTCATGCGTACCCCTTATAAATCCACTTGTAGTTGGGCAGGTTAAATCCTATGACTAAATCTATTGTGCGCGCTGAATTAATGACGTATTGAAAGAAGGTACAGGTAAGCTACATTATTGAAGATTCCTAATGTTAGGAAAAAATAACATTAGGAAGAGCAAAGTTGTGGAAGTGGCGAAAATTATTCGCAGGACTCGATCTGGCCTTTGCTGTCCAAATGATAAGCTGTCTGAATGACAAGTCAAAATAGCAGTAGATAAGCCCTGCTAGATGAGGATTACCTAATGTGAAACTTCTTCTATGTGTATCACTGGTGAGACTTTTCGAAGCGTCGCAGTTTAGTGCTACTTGTTTGCTAATATCAGAGAGAAAGAGAGAAAAAAAGCTGCACATTGAGTAAGTAGTATATTATGCCTGTTCTTTCTGACAACTGCCAAATGACTTACTTTTTCGCATGAGTATAGCGAGCTTGCGTTACTGCAGTGGAACGAGCCAAAATCGCGGCACTTGTGGGCTTGCTTTGTCAGGACTCTCTGATCTGTCCGCTGCTATTTCCCCTGATGGGTACGGAAGCCGCTCTTTTTAGTGACAACTCACGTGCCACAGGATCTGCCAATGCAGACATATTTCGCCTTTTAATTCGTTTGACACCCCTATACCCCCATGCTATACTGGCGGCGGCTCCCAAAGCTTATCCACACAGCTTATACATACAGTGCCATCGTTCCTCATTTCCTATTCTGACCGTAATTATTTGTTTGCTGAGTTGCTCCTCCGTGCGCTCAGTGCTGCCACACCCATAAAATCAGTAATCTCACTCTAGAGGTATCGCTATCTGCGCTGCAATGAGGATTGAGACGTCATAGAAAGGATCGCCCGATGAGCGTGCAAACGTCTAAGGCGCGTTTTTCCCTGGGCTTGCGTGGCAAAGAGGCGCTAGCAGGCTATCTGTTGTTATCACCCTGGTTGCTCGGCCTACTTTTCTTTATTGCTGGCCCCATGGTCTCCAGTGCCTACCTCAGCTTTACCCGATATGATATCGTAAACACACCCGAATGGTTAGGTTTCAAAAATTACATCGATATGTTCACGAAGGATCGCCTCTTCTGGACATCCTTGGGCCTCACCTTTCGCTACGCGCTGATCTTGGTACCCACTGCCTTGATCGGCTCGCTCTTTGCTGCTCTTCTGCTGAATCAAGGGCTAAAGGGAACGACTCTCTTTCGCACTTTTTTCTTCCTTCCCCATCTCACGCCTATTGTCGCCGCCGCTGTACTCTGGGGCTGGCTTTTTAATCCAGACGTTGGCCCCGTCAATCACTTTATCCGTTCCTTGACAGGGACAACCGACGCACCCGGTTGGTTTCGTGATCCCCAATGGGCGATGACGGGGCTGATCATCATGGCAATGTGGGGAGCCGTTGGTGGCAACAGTATGTTGATCTTCTTGGCTGGCTTGCAAGGCGTGCCACAAGAGCTTTATGAAGCGGCATCGATTGATGGAGCGAGCAGTTGGGCTAAATTTCGCAATGTGACCCTGCCCTTGTTGACGCCCACCATCTTCTTTAATCTGGTCTTGGGGATCATTGGTGCGCTGAAAGTCTTTGCTGCGGCTTTTGTTGCCACGCAGGGCGGCCCAGCCTATGCAACTTGGTTCTATGCACTGCACATCTATACGCGTGCCTTCCGCTATTTTGAAATGGGCTACGCTTCTTCGTTGGCGTGGTTCTTCTTTTTTATCGTACTCGTCTTGACCTATTTTCAATTCCAAGCTTCCAAACGATGGGTTTATTATGCAGGGGAGGTTGACTAATGGCTGGTGAAGCCTTAACCAATCGTGGGCAGACACTGCCGCTGCCTTCTGTCCGTTCCTTTCGCCTTCAACGAGTTGCAGGTCGGACACTGCTCTATCTTATTGCCATTGGTGCCGGAATCATCTTTATGATTCCATTTGTGTGGACAATTTTGTCCTCACTCAAGACTTCGAGTGAACTCTTTCTCTATCCGCCTACCTGGCTTCCTGCCACCCCCCAGCCCCAGAACTATGCCGAGGTCTTCAATCTGGTTCCCTTTGCGATGTGGACTGGAAACACGATGATCGTCGCGCTCATCTCTACCTTTGGCGCGGTACTCTCCGCAGCTATCGTGGGTTATGCTTTTGCTCGGTTCCGCTTCCCCGGTCGTGATCTGCTCTTTATGATTACCTTGAGCACAATGATGCTCCCCGTGGAAGTGACCTTAATCCCTCTCTACCTGCTCTTTAGCAAGATTCGCTGGTTGGATAGCTTCAAGCCGTTGATTGTCCCTTCCTTTTTTGGAGGTGGGGCCTTTCTTATCTTCTTGATGCGCCAATTCATTATGACCTTGCCCAAGGATTTGGATGAAGCGGCACGCATTGATGGAGCCAGCTATCTCCGTATTTTCTGGCAGATCATTATGCCTCTCTCGATTCCAGCGTTGGCAACCGCTGCCATTCTCACCTTTATGGGGAATTGGAATGAGTTCCTACAGCCCTTTCTCTTCCTTAATTCCAAAGACAAGTATACGCTGGCGATAGGGATTAAATATTTCCAAGAGGTGGCTGGTCAGGCCGATTCAATGGAGCACAAAGAGCATCTGCTAATGGCGGCGAGTGTCATGATGACCGCGCCTATTATCTTGCTCTTCTTTGTCTCCCAACGCTATTTTGTGCGCGGTATTGTCATGAGCGGTATTAAGGGATAAGCCGCAGCCAATGCTCCCCTGTGGCTTATCTCGGTTTAATCGCACAGACATTGTTGTCTAGAAATTGTTTAGAACACGCCGTTTGATGTAGCCCCCACAAATACCTTATCAGTACCATTCCAAGCAGCACAGGTATTGCACGTGGCATTGTTGTCCCCAGATTTACATAGTTTTACATGGAATTAATTTCACAAGGAGGAATTTCCCAATGGCCGATAATAAAATCAGCCGGCGCTCATTTCTGCGTGGCGCTTCTTTCGTCGCTGCGGGCTTGGCTGTGGTTGCCTGTGCTCCCGCAACAGAGCAGGCCCCCGCAGCACAAACCGGTGGCGAAGCCGCCGCTCCGTCAAACGAACCGATCAATATCTTGTTCCATACGCGTCTTGGTTCCCATGCCGACTGGCACAAGCAACGCAAGCCCCTCTTTGAGGAACAGAATCCTGGCTTGACGCTTGAGTTAGACGAACTGCCTGGCGGTGAGATGTACGCCAAGATTTATGCACTTGCCGCTTCTGGCACGGTGGGAGATGTCGCCTGGACTTACCTCGACAACCCACCGGAGCACAAGGCAAAGGGCGTCATGATTCCGCTCGATGACATCATTGAGGCCAAGGGTTTTGACACATCCCCCTTCTGGACCTCACTACTTCAGGCGTTGACCCTGGATGGCGAACTGCACG
>JBBQIG010000479.1:0-4668 GCA_038324715.1 Anaerolineae bacterium
GTAGCCTCGAATCCAATGTATAATTATGTTCTTCCATTGACCCGCACAGGCCCTCAATGGCCCGCGACCCAGGCTCCACTATGCAATTAAATATGTACAATTGAATATGTGCAATTGAATCGTCCTAGTTTGAAGAGTCAACTCTATGACCACTGTGTCCCAAGCACCACGCGTGCGCGCCCCGGTTCAGAAGCGCCCTTTTTTCCAAGAGTTGTTTGGTTACATGCGCGAGAATTGGCTGCTCTTTGCCCTCGGCGCACCTGCGCTCATCTTGATCTTCCTGTTCAGCTACATCCCCCTCTTTGGCAACGTCATCGCCTTTCAAGATTATAGCCCACGCACCATGTTCTCCAGCCCGTGGGTCGGCTTTCGCAACTTCCGTTTGCTGGTCGAATCGCCCCTGGTGTTGCGCCTGGTGGTCAACACCATCACGCTCAACGTGCGCTTTATTGCCGCGACAACCTTTTTCGCCGTGACCAGCGCGCTCTTGCTCAACGAGGTGCGCGTGGTCGGATTCAAGCGCGTGGCCCAATCTCTCATGTTCCTGCCCTTTTTCATGGGCTGGACGGTGGTGGCGATGGTGCTCTTTGGCCTAATCGACTATCAAGTCGGCACCATCAACGCCTTTTTGTCGGCGTTGGGGCGCGAGCGCATCATCATCACCGACAAGCCCGAACTGTGGCCGTGGATCCTGACCACCATCCGCATCTGGAAAGGCACGGGCGCAGGCTGTATCATCTATTTGGCTGCGCTGACCGCAGTTGATACACAATTGTATGAGGCGGCTGCCATTGATGGGGCAAGCCGCTGGCAACGAATGCGCTTTATCAGTTTGCCCTCGTTAATCCCTGTGATCATTCTGTTGGTGCTGCTGGATATTGGTCGCATCTTCTTTGGCGACTTCGGCATGATCTATGCTGTGATTGGCGACAAAGCCCAGCTTTACCCCACCACAGACGTCATTGATACCTATCTGCTGCGGGCGTTGCGTACAAATTCGAATTATGGATTTAGCGCTGCCATCGGCTTGATGCAATCCGTCCTGGGGCTAATCTGTATCTTTGGCTCCAACTGGCTCGTCAAGAAATATTCAGAGCGACGCGGCGAGGATTACGCGCTCTTCTAAGATTCCGCTTTGCATGACTGATTCGTTCGCACGCAGCGTGATGAACGATAGACTCTAGTTGGAGGAACTATGCGCGAGGGTAAGAGTTGGGCCGACCGTCTATTCATTGTCGGGGCCTACACCTACTTGATCACCTTTACCTTATTTTGTCTCTTTCCCTTTTGGATCATGATCGTCGCTTCCTTTACCGACGACATGGTGTTGCGGCAAGATGGCTATTTGCCCTGGGCGCGCATCTGGTCGCTGGAAGCATACCGGTGGGTGTTGCGCGGGGCAGAGGTACGCACTGGCTATCTAACCACCATCTTTGTCACCGTGGTCGGCACACTCTCATCGCTCTTTGTCATGTCGGGGCTGGCGTATGTAATGTCGGTCAAGCGGCTAAAGGGGCGCAATAAGATTGCCTTCTACGTCTTCTTTACCATGATCTTTGTACCTGGTTTGATTCCCTGGTTCATTACCGCACGCAATTTATTGCACCTGAATGATTCAATTTGGGCGCTGATCTTGCCCATGATGGTGCAACCTTTCTGGGTGTTTGTGCTCCGCAATTTCTTTTCCGCGCTGCCCCATGAAATCATCGAGTCGGCTTACTTGGATGGGGCCAATGATAGCGTGATCCTGACGCAAATTGTGTTGCCACTTTCCAAGCCAGCCCTGGCAACCGTCGGTCTCTTCATGGCAGTTGCCTATTGGAATGACTGGTATCTGGGCGTCATGCTCCTCGACTTTGCCGAGTTCCGCCCACTTTCCGTGATCATCTTGCGTATGGTGAACAATGTGCAAGCCATTCAAGCCGCCGCCCAATACCCAGGGGTGAGCGTGCGCTTGGACACAATCCCGACCCTGGCTTTCCGCATGGCGACCGCGTGTATTACCATCGGCCCCATCATCCTGGCCTATCCCTTTGTCCAGCGCTATTTTGTGCGTGGGCTGACAATGGGTGCAGTCAAAGGCTAAAGTTCTCCTGCTTCATCAGAATCCAAGAGATTGGCAGTGCAAGAGATTGGCAGTGGGAGCAGCGGATCAACATGCCTACATATCCTCAATTTCCCTAGGTTTTTCTCGGTTGTAACATTACTGAGTTTTCGGTTTTACTTGATTGTTTTACTGGATTGTTTTACTGAACTGTACTGAACTGTATAGATAGGTTGATTCCATAGGAGGAATCCATGCAACGTTTAAACCGTCGTGATTTTTTGAAGGTCGCGAGTCTTAGCACAGTCGGGTTGGCATTGGCTGCGTGCGCCGCACCGGGTTCTGCACCAGCCAGTGATGGCAGCGCGGCACCTTCGCAACAGCCCGTAACCGTCACCCTGGTAGAGTCATGGTTTGGTGTGCCCCAGTACCGCGAGAGCATTGAACCAGTGACCACCGCGCTTTCTGCGAAGATGCAGAGCGAAGGGGTGAACATTGAAATTCAATCCTTGCTGCTCGATCAACATGAGGCCAAATATACCGCCCTCTATGCCGCAGGGTCAGATTTCACCATGGCCTTTGATGCACCGTGGTACAAGATGAATACGCTGCGTGACCAGGGCGCACTCTTGCCCCTGGAAACATTGATCGACACCACAGCACCCACGCTCAAAGAATCGATTACCGAGAAGATTTACCAAGCCAACTTTGCCAACGGTCATCTCTATGGCATCCCTGTTGCCTACTATTACGCCGGCACATCGGGCGTGATGCTGCGCGAGGATTTGCGCGTGAAGTATGGGGCCGAGTTGCCCACTTCTGAAGTGGGTTGGGCTAGCGTAGAATCCTTCTTGCAAGCCGTTCTGGAGAACGAGCCGGACATTATTCCATTCGTCAATATTGCCACCCAATCCATCGTAGGCATCAGCCGAGGACGCAGAGCCTGGGCTCCGGGTCCAATCCAGACCGGCGTGCGGATTCCGAACATTGATGAAGGCTTCGAATTGATGGACGAGGAAGATGATCCGGCATTGGCAGAGAATGCAGAAATTTTGCGCTCATGGTGGGAGAAGGGCTACATCAACAAGACCGATATGCCTTCTTCGGGGACTAGCCAAAACTCACAGGTCGATTACATCTATCCAGGTCGTGCTGCCGCCTGTGTGGAAAATGAGCCTGATTACAAGTGGGTGGATCAGACCAAGCAGATCAAAACCTCCTACCCCGACGCATCGCTCTTTGGTGTGGATATGACCGGGCAACGGGCTGGAATTAAGGGTCTTGGAAACCTCAAGCAGGGTAATTATATGGTCTTCAATATCAACGCCACCACCGAGCAACACGAAGCAGGTATCAAGTACTTCGACTGGCTGGCTGGCTCACAAGACAACTTGGACTTGTGGCTCATGGGCATTGAGGGCGTGAACTACATCAAGGAAGAGAACATGCGCTTCAGTGAAGTCGAAGGGGTGGATGCCACACGCAACTACCGCCGCCAGTGGTATGTCTCCGGTATGTCGGGACGCTACCAACGGTTACCCCTTGACTTGCCAGAAGTCGCCGAAGAGACCATCAAGTTCCTTACGACGGAAGACAACTATGTCTTCAATCCCTATGAGAGCTTTGAGGCAGACACGAAGGTGTTGGAAGTGGATTCAGCCAAGTTGAACGCGGTCTACTTAGAGGCGGTACATGGGCGCAACAGTGGTCAACTACCCACCGCAGAAGCCACCCAGATGATCAAAGATACCCTGGACTCAGCCGGTCGCCAGGAGTACAAAGAGAAATTGCAGGCACAACTCAACGACTTCATCGCCGCGCAAAAGGCATAACGTCAACAGGTTCCCGCAAACAACATCCTCTTACACACATAAGCCCCATCCCTTCCTTGGAGCTCCCAGCTCCGAGGAAGGTTTTTACTATTTCACTCCCCCTCACCCCTCACACTTTACCCACCGCACGAGCCAACCCGTTTGCACAGCAGCCAATCCTCCCCTAGCATAATAGATGCAGGTTACTCATTTACCATCCTTCAAGAGACAAACAGCATGCAGAGACAGACAAAAAACCAGCCAGACAAGAGATGAGGAAGAACATGAAGAGAGTTTATAAACTTGTTGCGCTCAGTATATGCTTGGCATTGTTGGCAGCGTGTGGTGGGGGGGCTGAACCTGAACCAACCGTTGCGCCCACTGTAGCTGCCGCGGCAAACCCAACCGCTGCGCCAGTGGAGCCGACTGCTGTGCCTGAATCCACAGCGCCTGAACCGACAGCGGTTGCCGAGCCTAGCACAGACGCAACAGCAGAGCCAACAGCGGCTCAAGAGGATGCCGAGGCGGCTGTTCCCAGTGGGGACGCAGCCTATGATGCCGTGATCAGTGCAATGCGCGGCCAATTTTCGGGTGGATCCTACCGCGCCGTTGCAACAACAGAGACCGGTGGCTCCACCACGATAATGACCTCGGAGGTGATCCCGCCCGACAGCATGCACATCATCGTTACAGCGGATATTGTGGTGGATGCCGTTGTCACAGATATAATTTCGGTCGGTGGTGCCATGTGGACTCGGTCAGGTGATTCCGAGTGGTTGGCAATGCCCGGTAGTGAGATGATGTAGGACATGA
>JBBQIG010000480.1:0-4667 GCA_038324715.1 Anaerolineae bacterium
TCGCCATGCCACCCAGCACCGTAAACATCACAGACATCGACCCCGTCCCTGGCACCGATTGGCGAAAACCTTGAACCGCATCCTCTGTCGCCGCACCACCTGTGATCACATAATTCACTGCGGGAGGACGTTGCGCCAAGAGCCTTTCCGTTTGGCGATAGACCTCCGTCACAAACGAATCGCGCCAGTCAATATATGCGGCATCCCCACCATCCTGCGCCGCCAGCCGATCCAACATGGCTCCCCCCACATGCGCCGTGAGCAACGCGCTATTAATGCGTTGCAAGGCGGCGTCCAATGTTTGGCGCACAGGATCGGGTGAGGTGGGGTCTATGGCTGAATAATATTCTATCTCCAACGGCGTAAAATTCTCAACCGCTTCCGCATAGCCAGAGGGAATCAGAACAAGTGCATTGCTTCCTTCTGCTTGCAAGCGCTCTAAACCGATGGAAAGCGTCAACGGCACGTCGGGAAGATCACACGGATCATCAACTCTCTGGCTGTCCAGCGGGCACAGCACCAGCGCAGCGTTCAGGCTTCGCAATTCTGCCAGAAAGCGAGCAGATAGCTGCGTCTGATCGGCATCAATTACATCGACAATTAAATTCTCTGGATCACTGTCTCCACCGCCAAAGGCAATGCCCAGCACCACAGTAAAGATGATTGGGAGCACCAAGAGGCTTACCCAGTTGCCCGCTTGTGAGAAAAAGATTCGCAAATCATTGGCGCTCATGATCAAAATCGCACGCATGGCTATAGACCTATTCGTCGTCGGAAAAAAAAGGTTCCCGCAGTCGCAAAGAGAAGACCAATGGCAAAGAGAACCGCCAGATGCAGGCCAATATCAGACTCGTTGGCAGCCAACTTACGCATGGCATCAAGGCCCCACCAGAGGGGAGATAGCTGGGCAACCTGGCGTGGCAACGCAAAGCCAAACGCGCCACTCAGGGCAGCCAGCAGGATGGTAATCAAGGGGCCAATCAATTGCACTTGTTCAGAGGTACGTGCCAGTCCAACAATAAGCGCACCCAGGCTGGTAGCAAAAACGCTAAGCCCCAGCACAACCAGCAGAAACGCAGGAATGTTTGTTCCCCAAATAAATGTCCATTCCCATTCCACCAACGAGGTAATTACCGTTAGCGAGAAGAGCAACACAAGTAATTGCGTCATCACAATCAGCAAGTTGCCCAGCAGCCTGCCCGCCAAGATTGAACTACTCGGTGTGGGCGAGACAAGCAGCCTTTGCAACGTGCCTTGAATGCGATCCTCATAGATTGAATTAATGCCAAAGACGCCAGTAAAGAGCGCAAAAAAGACCGCCTGTGCCCCCCCGATAACCACCATCAATAGCGCAAATGGACTGCCCGCCTGTACATCATCCAACGGCTGCTGCCGAATCTGGATGTTGCTCGAACCGGGCATCATCAAACAACCCAGTGGCTCAAGAATCGACGCATCACCCGTTTGCAGCGCGTCCAGGAGCAAATCGGCCTCTAGAGAAACACTGCTATCACTACCAACTCTGTCGAGGAGTGTTAACGTCAACGCATTCAGAGCCACATTACTGCGCTCAAACCGCCCGACAATCCCCTCCACCACAGAGCGCACAATGCCAGCAGAGATCGGCGTGCCGTTATTGGCAAAGACTTCAACGGCACTAGTCCCCGTGAATTCCCCTGCACCTTCTACGCCAAATTCAGGCACGAGGTGATTGCTGAAATCGGGCGGAATGATCACCACAGCGGCATACTCCCCCTCCGTCACACCCACGCGTGCGAGCGCAGGATCAGTCAACGCCACAGCATCAAACAGATCATCCAGCGAACCAGACGACGCGCTTGCGTCCTCTTCTGTGGCTGGCGATTCCGTGGCTGGCAACAGTGAACAGGAGAGATTACTAAGGTTAAAGGTGCCATTACTGTCAGAAACAACTGTCGTGCTGGTGAGTGGTTGTGAGAGCAGAATCGCCGCTAGCTGATTACCAAGATTCAATGAAAAATTTCCAAGACCCAAATCAGCCGCTGTTACTTGATTGCTAACCTCAACACCTTTGTCCTGGTTCACTACTGCCACGCGAATCTCAGCAAATTCAGGCGTATCACTCCCCACCCCGCCAAAAGCCAGCCCTAGAATCGTGGAAAGCACAAGTGGCGACAGAAACATGATCAAGACCAGGTTGCGTTGGCGCAGCGTGCTAATCAATTCTTTTCGGGCAATAATCCAAATTTTACGCATGGCAGCCCCGTTAATCACGTAGAGCGCGGCCTGTGAGCGCCAAGAAAACGGCTTCCAGATCTGGCTCGCGCACCTGCACCGACTGAATTTCAACCCCGGCTTCACTTAAAACTTGAATCACCGCTGGCAAAGCCGTGCGACCACGCCGCGTATAAACGGCTAAAAGAGCAGGTGCAATCTCGCTGTCACTGTCGATCACTGCTTCAGACGGCGTGTATACAAGACGTGTGACGCTTGGCACTTCACGTTGCACCCTTGCCAGCAGTTCCTCTGTCACCTCGGATGCGCCCACTTGGAATTGCAGCAGATCATCCTCGCCCACGCTTTGCGTTAGTGCCTCTTGGCTATCCAGCGCAATAATCTCGCCATGATCCATAATCCCCACGCGATCGCTCAGTTCTTGCGCTTCCTCCATCAAATGCGTTGTATACAATATTGTCGCGCCATGCTCATCACGCAGCAGTTTCACGGTATCCAGGATACGGCGGCGGCTTTGTGGATCAATGCCGACAGTGGGTTCGTCCATATAGAGCAGTTGCGGCTTGTGCAGGAAGCCGACGCCGATATTCACTCGCCGCTTCATGCCCCCCGAAAAGGTCTCCACCCGTTCCTTCTGGCGGTCGCTGAGGTCAATCAAAGCCAACACTTCATCAATCCGCCGGTCCAACTCTTTGCCGCCCAAGCCATACATCTGTCCAAAGAACTTTAAGTTCTGGCGCGCACTTAGCTCTGGGTAAAGTGCAATTTCTTGGGGAATAAAGCCGATCAACTGCTTGGCTGCCAGGGGTTGCTTGGTAATTGAATAACCGCCGATCAGCGCATCTCCTGTTGTGGGCGCAATCAAGCCGGAGATCATGGCAATCAACGTCGTTTTGCCCGCGCCATTAGGGCCGAGCAGCCCCAGGATCTCCCCTTTGTAAATCTCCAAATTAACATCCTTCACCGCGTCGTGCTGGCTGCCATCTGCGCGTCGATACGACTTGCTCAACTTCTGCGTTTGCACCAGCCGTTCCATCTATAGATACCTCTCACTGATTTTGTCGCTGATTTTGAGTCTTAATTCCGGGCATTTAAAGCCTGAGGCCCACTGTCGCCCCTGCAGCCAATCCCAGAATGAGAAGAATAGCCTATGACAGTACGCACGGCATCCCACAGATGTTGCACAAGCAACAAAAACAATGGCTCGTCACGCGCTTGTTGCAGTGCAACCTGCGCCTTGCACCGCTGCTGCACTTCCTCATTCAGGGCATCCGTTTGTGCCACCAGTTGTTCTTGGCGACTGTGGAGACGCGTAGCCATCTCATTAAATGTATTCGGCACCTGCGTAATCTCATGATGCCCCACCGCCTCAATGCGGTGTGTGAGATCGCCTGCCCCCACACGCTGTGCGCCAATACCCAGCAGCGCAATGGGACGGAAGAGCCGTTGTTCTAGGACACGTGCGGTGAAAAAGATTACAAACGCACCAAAGGCAAGAATCGCACCCCCCAACATCGAAAGCGCCATCCTGTTCACGGCACTCGTCTCTGCCACGTCAACCTCTGCCACCACATGCCATTCTGTGCCAGGCAGCGACATAATCAGACTTGCCACAGGTGTCCCAACAAAGTTCTCATAATGGCTGTGCCAATGGGTAATCCCTTTGCGCTCATCACTCATGGCAAAGACGGGCGCGCTCGAATCTTCCATATGCAGGGGGGAGACCCCCAGGCGCAACTCGCCCAATGTCAACAGCAAACTGTTGTGGGCGATCACGTTTTGCTCTTCGTCAATGATAAAAGCAATCCCCGTTTCGCCAAAGCGCACACTAGAGACCACCTCGCGCAGAATTTGCATATTCACCCGCGCGGCAACGGCCCGACCCTCTTGGGCTGGTACAGCCAGAGTAACGTAGGGGGTATCCGCTTGTGATAAATCCACGTCGCCCAGGTAAGTCTCACCTGGGCGAATTTGTAGAAACGAGGCTGATTCGCGGATGAGATACGGATGAGCCATGATAGACGGCTCCCGATCACTACCAACAAGCTTATTGCCTTCGGCATCAACAACGAGTATCTCTTCCACAGCCGGATTTTGCACCATGAGATGCTCAAATAACTCTGGGTGTGATTCCAGATAGGCTGGTTCGATTGCCCCCAGGCTCTCTAGTGACTGCATATGATGGTCTAGAAACGCCTCAATTGCGCGCGCCGCGCCATAGGTCGCTTCAAGCTGACGATCGTGCCAGGCGCTCTTTTCCGAATTTGTCACGAAAAAGGAGACGCCAATTGCCACCGCGGTCAGCACCACCACAAAGATAAATGAAAGCGTAAGCAGTACACTCTGCCGTAAGGTAAGGTAAGTGAGGTGGGAGCACGCGAAAAGCTGAGCATCTGCGGTCGCAAACACTCAACCTGTGCACGGACTCTCTTCAGGTTGATGCCAAGAATGGT
>JBBQIG010000481.1:0-4665 GCA_038324715.1 Anaerolineae bacterium
AGGAACCAGTTGCCAGTCTCGTGGTCACCGCTAATGACCACACGTTTGATTGCATCTTCTACTGAAATCCGGCCTGATGCGCGTAGATTAAAGTCAAACACATCCATTTCGATGCTACAATTGAGAGTTGATGGGCGACCAATGAGAAACTCGCCCTCAATTTCCCCTCTCAACTGCACAGCTACACCGCGCTGTGCCAGTTGCTTTTTTAACTTCTTGGCGATATCAAGCATAACAAGAGCTATGATACGACCATCATGCTCCGGTGTCACCACCATCTTCTTTCCCGTCGCCGCACAAATGTCATAGCGATGCATCCATTGATCACGTGGATAGATGGTGTCCATCAAATACTGAATTGAGGCGAAGCCCAGCGTTCCCAGTGGTAGATGAATCTTGCGGACTGGCCAGAGTAATCTGTGCCGGTTATGCACCGCAATTTGCCCATTGTGGCGAAACTCTGTTACTAGTTCATCAGTGGTTCTGTGTACGCGCTCTTCAATCTGGAACTTGTTTATACCATCAACCGGGTCGTCAGCTTCTCTTAAATATGGGTTAGACACGTTCTGACGCCGAAACTCGGCAAAGGTGATGCTGCCCGTTACGGCTCCAGCTAGGTGAGCCACCATGTCGCGCACATTCCAGTCGGTGCAATAGGTCGGTTGCACCCAATCTTCCCCCTCCAATGTTTCCAGCAAAGCAAGCACTCGTTCGTATTCAGTCTGTGAAAGCGGCTTTGCTTCAGTGTGCGTCAACTGAGGAACATTCATTGCCATCTGCGCTGCCCTTATCCCCATACCGGTGAGTGTGGTCATAGCTGCTTTCCTTTTGATAAGTGGTTGATAGGTTGACAAGTGGTTTGATAGGTGCTGGAGAGAGTAAACCTGTCCAAGTCCAGCTTACGACTTTTGCCAAGCGTCTAAGATCAACTGCACCGCTACCGGAATCAACTTGCCAAATCGCCCTTCGCCTACTGGCAGTTCAGGATTATTCGCCAGGTGAAGTTCCGTGAGCCCATGTTGTAATGCGATAAATAAATCGCGTGCCTCCTCAACGGGCAAATTAACGACAAGTTCTTCACTCTGCAAGATGTGGACAAGTTGAATTCGCATCGTATCGAGCAGGCCCAAACTCACCGCCATGCTTGCCTCAGAAGGTACAAAATCAGGCACAGGTCTCTGAAACATCAACTGGTAGAGATCGGGGTTTTCTTGGGCAAAGCGCATGTAGGTTTCTATAGCACTTTGCAAATTCTCACGTAGGGGACCATCTTGGCACAGTCGTTCATCTAGCTTGCGCCCAAACTCCAAGAAGCCGCGCCGAAAGAGTTCGTCGTAAATGGCATTCTTGCTCTCAAAGTAGTTATATAGCGAGGGTGGCTGCATTCCCAGTCTGCGGGCAATCGCGTTAAAGCTGAGGGCTGCTACTCCTTCCCTGCGCATCATCTCACGAGCGATGCTTAATGTATCCTCAATGATTTCGCCCCTATAGCGACGACGACGTTGTTTAACAGTGGGTACAGGTTCAGCCATCGCCTCTCCTTGCATTACTAATATCGTTTGTTTTAACTAATGGTATTAGATTTTCTTCTGTTTGTCAAGCCCCTTTTGCAAAGAGCTGTACTCTTTCTCTAGTAACCGATTTCTTTGATGACTATTTGGAGTACTGCAAGCATCACAATGGTAGGAAAAGCACCCTATTCATCAGCAAGGCCAGTCATAGAAGCCATTCCCACAATGCGAAGACTCTACTTAGGATAACGGTTTTGCCAGTTGAACAACAAGCAGAGGCTTGCGATGATCTGCATGATGGTCGAGCGCATGGGGCTGAACGCACGGGCGAATTAGCGCGTGTGAAGTGCGCCGGACAATTTCAGACTTAGCGGGGAGTGAAGAGGCCAGTTCGGCAAAAAATGGATTGGCGAGATCTGTGATGATCAACCCCACGGCATCAGAGCGCTGTGTGCGCAAACTTGCCGCACTCCGATGGTAGATATATCCAAGTCGCCGGAAAGATTCGAGTACCCGCTGGCGAGTTTTCCCCGCCACGAGTGGACTATTGCGCAACACAAGCGACACAGTCGAACGCGAGACCTGCGCATCTTTGGCAACGTCCAGCAGCGTTACCCGAGGTCTTGCCTGTTTATTGATCGTCATTTCATCAGTTCCTGCTCATTTGCGACGGCGCTCCAGGAAATTAACGATGCGCTGGCGTGTATCTGTGCTAGCGAGACAGCGTGCCGATGCCGCGGCTTCAGCTGCAAGCGAGTGGTCAACGGCTTCTGCATTGGCGGCTTGAAGAATTCGTTTTGTTTCCCCAATGGCGGCGGCACTGCACAGAGCAATCTCGGCGGCGAAGTTGTCGATCCGTTCTTGCACCTCCGTCACATCCCCAACCCAATCGACCAACCCCCATGCAAGTGCTGTCTGCGCATCAATTAACCGAGCGCTAAAGAGCATCTCCTTCGCCCTTGCTGTGCCCACTCGACGCGGCAAGCGCAACGTCGCGCCCCATCCCGGCGGCATTCCCAATGTGGCTTCAGGTTGGCCGAATTGCGCGGCAGGTGTTGCCCAAATAAAATCGCAAGCCATCGCTAATTCCAGCCCACCCCCTAAAGCATACCCCTGAACCAACGCAAGGGTAGGCACATCCACAGCTTCAAGCATTTGAAAGACCCGATGCCCCGATTCCACCCAGCTATGGATTGAGGTCGTGTCAAGCTGTGTAAGCGCAGCAATGTCGGCACCGACAACGAAATAACGTTCATGTGCGCTGCGCACAACGAGCAGCGGAACCGTCGTGAAGTTGCTGGCGGCGCGCCATGTCTCAAACTCTTGCAGGCGCGCGCGGATTGAGTCAAGTGTCTCCACATCCAGCGTCGCTGGTTTGTGTGATTCGGCATTTGCCAAAGTTAAAAAGGCAATGTTGCCTTTGAAATCAATTTGAGCTGTCGTGGTCATGGTTGTTTGTCTTTTACCGAAAGAGCGCGTGATCCATCGCGCGCAGTTCGCTGGCGATGAGCGGCTTGAAGCCCATCTGCTGATAGATATCTCGCTCTATGTCAACACCGGGGGCCACTTCACACAGCATGACTCCTTCGCTTGTGAGTTCGAATACGGCACGCTCGGTGACATAGAGAACTTTCTGACCACTTTGGTGCGCGTTATCGGCGCTGAATGTGATTTGATCCACCTGCTTTACCAGTTTGTGGATCGTGCCACTGCGCTCAATCTGCAAAACGCCGTCGCCGACCCTCACAGATTCGCCCTTTGCTGTAAAAGTGCCGCAGAAGACGACTTTCTTGGCGTTCTGTGAGATGTTGATAAAGCCCCCGCACCCGCTCAGCAAGTCACCCACTTTGCTGGCATTGACGTTTCCAGCTTGGTCAAGTTGCGTCATGCCCAGAAAGGCAACATCCACGCCGCCACCATCATAAAAGTTAAATTGCTTGTCCTGCTCAATAATCGCTTCGGGATTATAGGATACGCCAAAGACAATTCCGCCTGCGGGCATCCCCCCCACGATTCCATGCTCTACCGTAAAGGTGAATGTGTCGATCGTCTCCTCTTCAGTTGCCACCGAGGCGACACCGCTAGGCATGCCGACCCCCAGATTTACGACCGCACCGACAAAGAGTTCGCGGGCGGCACGACGCGCAATCACCTTGCGCGTGTCCAAAGGCAGCGGCGCAATCCGGTTGAGCGGAATTTGCACCTGTCCAGTGAAGGCTGGGTTAAAGTGATGCAGGCAGGTCTGTTGTTGATGCTCGTCAACGACCACATAATCAACGCAGATTCCTGGTATCTTAACAAGGCGCGGATCAAGGCTGCCCTCTTTCGCTAGGTACTTCACCTGGGCAATGACAATACCCCCGTTGGCTTTTGCCGCCTGTGCAATCGATATTCCTTCATGGATAGCCGCTTCTTCTTCAGATGTGATGTTGCCCTTCAGATCTGCCGTTGTGCCCCGCACCAACGCCACATCAAACTTCAGGCTGGGATAGAAAAGCCACTCCTCGCCGTCGAGTTCGATCACGCGCACAATCTCTTCTGTGGTGATGCTGTTCATGCGCCCGCCTTCAATCCGCGGGTCAATGTAGGTGTTTAGTCCTACCTTCGTAATCACACCAGGTTGGCGTGCGGCGATGGCACTGTAAAGCTGTGACATCACGCCTTGGGGAAAGTTGTAGGACTCGATCTCATTCATGACGATCATGCGCGCCATCTTCGGAGCCATCCCCAAGTGTCCAGCAATGTCGCGCTTAACCAAACCACTCTGGGCCAAATAATCCGTGCCAATCTCGCGTCGGTCACCTAGCCCAGTAGCATGATAGAGCGTCAGATCCCTTGGCTCACTCTCAATTTGAAAGCGTTTGCCCAGTTCGCGCAATAGTAAGGTCGGTTCGGCTACACCACCACCCGCGCCCTGAATTGCGACTACATTGCCACTTTGAATAAGTCGTACCGCTTCTGTTGCGGCAAGAACTTTATTGCGCAAATTAGTGCCTCGCTTTTTCTAGTCTCACATGTGTGTATACAAAAAAGTTACCTACTGGCTCAGAACTAATGGCAACCGTACTCTAATGCCGCACCAATGCCAACCAGTTAAAGTGTTAGGTGTTTGAGTGGGATATTTAGATCGATCCAAACCAAAAATGCGGCAATA
>JBBQIG010000482.1:0-4656 GCA_038324715.1 Anaerolineae bacterium
TAGAAACAATAAAGCAAGGAGCCGCCATGATTCTATTGACGGCTCCTTGCTTTTGTCTTTGTTGCCTTCCGCAACAATTGTGACTATACGCAGCTCACCAGTGTGGAAGGCTAAATTAGAGTCTGTACACTATAAAATAAAGGAAGTCTAGCTCGATCTTCATATGCTACAGCTTCTTGCCCCCTGTGACCTAGATCTAACCCACCCAGTTGTGCAGGCGCACTTCCAACCAGTCAGCAAGAATGTTCTACAAGGCTATAGCACTGTCCCACTCTATTTGAGCAGATTTCTTCCCTGTAGTAATTTGTTGGGATGCCCAACAAATTCATTTCCGATCCGTTTTGCGGATAGTCATCAACTGTTTCGTGTTTTGCTCGCTGCACGTTCATAGGCTTCCACAGTAAGCAGCGCAGCGTGCCTCCATGCAAATTGATGTGCTTGCGTTAACCCACAACGATGCAAGGCGGCACGCAGTTCTGGTTGTGTCGCAGCGACCGACAAAGCGGCAACCCATGCATCCACATCATCCGCTGGCAATTGAACAGCGGCATGACCCGCCACTTCATGCACACCCGGCGCATTACTACACAAGACTGGCGTGCCACAAGCCATCGCCTCGATAACAGGTAGCCCAAATCCCTCATAGCGGCTGGGATAAACAAAAAGTTCAGCCGCGCGATACCACGCTGGCAACTCATCATCGGGTATAAAGCCAGGAAAATGTACCCACTCCGTCAAACCCAATGCGGCTACCTCGGAAAAAATGGTATCGTAATACCAGCCCTTGCCACCGGCAATGATCAGATGCACAGAGTTAGCTTCCTCTGGTTCTTTTTCTCGCCAGCGTGCAAATGCGTGCAGCAACATCGGTAAATTTTTGCGCGGCTCCAATGTTCCCAAATAGAGCCAGTAGCGTTCAGGCAGACTATGTGCGCGACGAAAAGCCTCGTCTTGCTCTGGTGTACCCGGCGAGAAGCGTTCGTCTACACCATTAGGAGCCACAAACAAGCGCTCGCGATCCACATGCCACAACTGCACCAAATCATCGGCAGTTTGATGGCTCACCGCCACAATCTGTTCAGCCCGAGCCACACTTGCGCGGCAGAGCGCAGTCATATAGGCCCGTTTATAGGCAGGGAACAAGTCGGGCAAGCGCAAGAAACTCAGGTCGTGGACTGTTACCACACCAGGCTTTTGCGTTCTCAGGGGCAGGATATTCACCAAGCCATGTACCACATCGGCTTGAATCTGCTTGAGCTTCCACGGAAGAACACTTTGCTCCCAAGCGATGCGCATGGCAGGTTGCTCCAACTGCGCACTTCCCAGGCGCAGCTCGACTCCAGGCGCATGAACATCCTCAGCATGGAGAAAGGCTGTAAAGCGGTGATCGGTGGCACCTTCTTGTACCAACTCGCCCAAAGCAGCCAACAGGTGGCGGCTATAATTGCTCACCCCGGCACTACGATAGCTTGATGTGCTACTGATGAGTTGGGCATTGATGCCCACATGCAACCCTGCACGCTGGGCAGGTGACTTGATGGATGATTTAGCCATAATGCTTACCACTTTTATCTGATTGCAGCGTTTGATAGACCTCTACGGTCTGGGTTGCAATCTGTTCTGTGGTATAGCGAGCCAATACACGCGCCCGCCCTGCTTGCCCCAACTGCATGCGCAACGTTGGCGCGTCCTGCAACTGTTGCAGGTGGGCTGCGAGGGCATCCACATCACCTTCCGCAAAAATCAACCCGGCATCCCCAATCACATTGGGAATTTCACCGCAGTTACTTCCGATCACAGGTAGACCACACGACATAGCTTCGATCAATACGCGGCCAAACTGCTCTTTCCACGAGGGAAGTGTTCGACTGGGCAGGACAAAAAGATCCAGATTGTGATAAAAATCCGGCATCGCATGGCTTTCCAACCGTGCATTGATCCGTACCTGATTCGCAATCCCTAACTTTTCAGCCAGTGCCAACAACTCGGTTCGAGCTTCCCCTTCACCAACCAACGTCACCAGCCACGCCCCATGCAACTTTGCACAGGCTTGTAGCAGAAGATCCAACCCTTTTTCAGGCAGCAATCCCCCGGCATAGCCGATCCGGAGAGGAGCATCAACCGCTGCTGGAGCACTTGTTGAAGGTGAGGCAGAATGTAAATCTACTCTTGACTCTGCCTTTGAATCTCGACTGACAACAGACCCAAAGATAGCCGGGTCTACGCCAAATTGCGGCAACACAGTTAATGGGCCTTTGTAGCCCTTTTGACGCAGCACGTTGGCTGCATCTTGGCTGCCAGCCAGCGCATATGCTGCACTGGCATAGTTGGTTCTTTCCCACCAAGCAAAAGGGGGCGGATAACCGCGCAGGAGATTCTGCCAAGTGAAAAAGAGGGATGGTATTCCCAAACGCCGCGCTGCCCGTAACCCCAGATAAGTTGCGAGGTTATAGGGTTCCTCGTCCATGTGCAGTAGATCGGGTTGCAGATGGGCGAGTTCACGCGCCAATGTGGGATACCAATGGAGATGAAAATTGCCGTTAAGCCAAAGTGGAATCGAGCGAAGGGTATAGCCTTCGGTGTGGCGCGCTGTCGCCACTTGGCGACCTCGCCGGTCACGCCAACTTGGCGGAACCAACACCGTTAGCTTTACCCCTCGGCGCGCGATTTCTTCGGCCTTACGCTGATATGCACCCACGACGAGTGCCTTACTTACCATGACGACATGTAACATAATGATCCATTGTACCTCAACACCCTCGAAGTTCGCAGTTACGGCGACGCAAACGAGAAATTATTAAGGTTTTCCTTTTGTTGGGAGTGCCAACAAAGGCGCACTACTTGAGGTAGAGAGATGAGGAAGAACGAACAGATGTATGGGCGATATTCTGCGGATACCTTACGTAGGTATCCCACATGAAGACGCCGCCACGTCCCAATATCCCACAAACATCAGCGAGTTATCCCACATGCACCCACCCAATCGTGCCATCTGGGTCAATTATACAGAGTCGTCTGGGCTTACTGATGGATATGACGAGTGAAAAACAAAAAAGAGACGCTGAATTTTCATCAATGTCCCCTTTTGGTCATGGAATATGCAAATCTCATCAATTTGTATGAAGTTAAAAATCAGGGTAAGTCACGGTACAAGTCTAGCCTGCTACAGGCTTGCTTGTGCTAGTTATTGAGGCGGCGTTAACTCGTGCCAGACAAAATTTAGGAAGCCTTGGCTATCGACATCGGTCATTTGGTCGGCGACCACAGGTGTCGTCTCGTCACAACGCCAGTTATAGATTGTCGAGCGTCCAGTGACATAGGCTGGAATATAATCCGAATTTGCATTCGCCTCGCAAAATTCAACCATGCCCTCACTAGGCTCCTGTGAGAGATCGGCCTTGGAGGTGCAAGGCAGATTGGCTCCAACATTGCACGCATAGACTTCGCCATCCATACAGCGCCAATAGGAACCACGGAGAAAGACATCTAACGAAGTACCGGGGGCATTGAAAGCATCGCGCAGCCCTTCACCAATCACATCAGGCATTGGTTCACCGGTATAGCGCGCATCCGGCGCGTCAATCGTCCCTACCGCCGCACAATACGCAAATGGATCCTCATAGGTCTCAGGTGCAGAGGCAGTATCAGTGATAGTACCAGAGCCTGACGCTAAGGTAGCCTCCGCTACGGGTTCGGCAGGAGGTTCAACAGTAGGTTCCACGGGTGCCTCTGGTGTAGTAGCAGTTGTAGATTCAGTGGTTACTTCTGGCATTGCTTCCACAGTCGCCTCTGTAGTCGCATCTGTGACAGGTTCCGGCGTAGCCTCTGTGTTCATTTCAGTGGTTGCATCCACTGCATCAGGTGTGACCGGCTGAGCCGGCATACATCCGACCGTTGCCGCCATCAGCAAAAGTGCCACGCTGCCATTGACTCCCCAATTCTTCCACTGCATGTGCCTACACCTTTCAATATTTCAACATGTTTGCTCACGGTGTAACTGCTCACGATGCAACTACGCACCCCAAAGCTCATGAACCTCTGCCTTTTAACGCTTCTATAGTTCACCGGGTTCCTATCTCCATTCTGCTCAAAAATTCATAGCTGCACAGTTTGACAGAGACTGGTATAATAAAGTCTGATTTCTACGGATCATGCCTGATTTTATCGGCATAGCACTTTACAGAATGTGGCGCACGCCAAAGCGAGTAGCATGACTCACTGGGAACATTACCACACCCCAACAACCGTTGCCGATGCACTGACGCTCTTACACCAATATGGAGATCAGGCGCAGATCATTGCCGGTGGCACCGATCTAATTCTCGATATGCAAAGTGGCGTACATCCCCCGGTGACAGCCCTGGTGGACGTGACGCGCGTGGACGGCTTGGCATCCATCCACGAAGAAGCAGAGTTGGATGAGAAATGGGTGGTCTTGGGCGCGGCAGTTACCCACACCCAAATTGAGCAGAGTCCAATCATTCAAAAGCACGGCGCAGCCCTGGTGGAAAGTTGCAGCGTGGTTGGTGGTCCACAAGTACGCAATGTTGCCACTATTGGCGGCAATGTCGCCCATGCCCTGCCCGCGGCAGATGGTACCATCGGGCTACTGGCGCTCAATGCCCAGGTGCAGGTCTGTACCCTCTCTGGCTCCAA
>JBBQIG010000483.1:0-4650 GCA_038324715.1 Anaerolineae bacterium
AGTTGAGGTGATTCATAGAACGATTCATGAATAGAGAGAATAACCCAAAATCACCCACTTGCATCATAGCATAGCGAAGGGAGAAGATCAAATTGATTTTATTCCACAGACCTATATGTGCAAGCTTTATTGTTCATCATGCGCTTTTCGACAGAAATCTAGATGATGCAGTTGCGATCACAGACATAGTTAAGGTAGATCAGACAGCAATACTTTGCAATGGCCTAGCATCAACAGAGTATTCAGCTTGCCTGTAGTACCCTCGCCTGTAGTACCAAGGAATCCCCATGAAAGCTGTTCTTTCCCGTTAATCATCTGATTTTTAACAGATTCAGAGTGATGCTGGTATATTAAAGACACTTAATTCCACAGAATTCCTCCAGGTTCGACCGGCCTCAATGCCGCGGTTTCGGCAGACCTGACTATACAAGGGCATGGAAAGGAAACCAAATGGCTACACAAGATTATTTCAATGCGAAAGATACCTTTGAGACGGGTAGTGGTCCAGCGATTATTTATCGCATTTCCGCACTAGAGAAAATGGGCGTTGCCAACGTGTCGCGCCTGCCTTTCTCGATCAAGGTACTACTCGAAGCCGCATTGCGACAGGCGGATGGCTTTGAAATTACCAAAGAAGCAGTCGAGACAATTGCGAAGTGGGGGCCTGAAACTGCGGGCAAGGTAGAAATCCCCTTCAAACCTGCGCGCGTGGTGCTACAAGACTTCACCGGCGTGCCTTCAGTGGTCGATTTGGCTGCGCTGCGTAATGCAATGCAGCGGTTGGGGGGTGATCCGCGCAAGGTGAATCCGCTGGTGCCAGTGGATTTGGTCATTGATCACAGCGTGCAGGTGGATCGCTTTGGCAGCGTCTTTGCCCTCAATTACAACGCTGAACGCGAATTTGAACGCAATCGCGAGCGCTATGAGTTTTTGAAGTGGGGTCAAGAAGCGTTTGATAATTTCCGCGTCGTGCCGCCCGCCACGGGCATTGTCCACCAGGTAAACCTTGAGTATTTGGCAAAAGTTGTGCAGACATCGCCGCACAATGGTATGGAAGTAGCCTATCCCGATTCAGTCGTTGGCACCGATTCTCACACCACCATGATCAACGGGTTGGGTGTGGTGGGTTGGGGTGTTGGGGGTATTGAAGCCGAGGCCGTTATGCTGGGTCAAGCAATTTACTTCCTGCTGCCAGAAGTCGTTGGCTTTAAGCTGACTGGCGAGCTACCCGAAGGCGCAACCGCCACCGACCTGGTACTGCGTGTGACCGAAATGCTACGCAAGAAGGGCGTGGTTGATAAGTTTGTCGAGTTCTATGGCCCCGGTGTTTCCAAGCTTAGCTTGCCCGACCGTGCAACCATTGGCAATATGGCCCCTGAATATGGGGCAACCATCGGCATCTTCCCGGTGGACGCCGAAACTTTGCGTTATATGGTGGGCACAGGGCGCAGCGAAGAATTGGTCGATTTGGTCGAGCGTTACTATAAAGAGCAGGGCATGTTCCACACAGTGGATACACCAGACCCCATCTTTATTGACACCTTAGAACTCGATATGAACACAATTGTCCCCAGTCTTGCTGGCCCCAAGCGACCGCAAGATCGAGTGGCTCTTAGCGATATGAAGAGTCAGTGGACGAAAGGCTTGACCACCCCCGTTGGCCCCAAGAGCTTTGGCTTGAGTCCCGAACAGGCGGATAGTAGGGTCACTGTGGAAGAGAATGGTGCCAGATTTGATCTAACCCACGGCGCTGTCGTGATTGCAGCCATTACATCTTGCACCAATACAAGCAACCCGTCGGTGATGGTCGGTGCGGGTTTGTTGGCGAAAAAGGCTGTCGAGCGGGGTCTGGATGTGAAGCCCTGGGTGAAGACGAGCATGGCTCCCGGCTCCAAAGTCGTGACGCGATACCTAGAGGCAAGCGGTCTAGTTCCCTATCTCGAGGCACTGAACTTCCACACAGTGGGCTATGGCTGCACCACCTGTATCGGCAACAGTGGGCCGCTGCCAGAGCATATTAGCCAAGCAATTCGACAGGGCGACCTGGTGGCTGCGGCAGTTTTGAGTGGAAACCGCAACTTTGAAGGGCGCATCAGTCCCGATGTACGCGCCAACTACTTGGCCTCACCGCCATTGGTGGTTGCATACGCCATTGCGGGTACAGTCAATATCGACTTGGCAACCGAACCCTTGGGAATTGATCCCAATGGTGAACCTGTTTACCTGCGCGACATTTGGCCGAGCCAAGAAGAAATACGCACGGCGATTCGTCGCAGTATCAAGCCAGAACTCTACCAAGAAGAATATGGCAATGTCTTCCAGGGCAACGAGGAGTTCAACAAGATTCCAGTCGCCGGGGGTGACCTCTTTGATTGGGATCCGATGAGCACCTATATTCAGCGCCCACCCTTCTTTGATATAGAGATGGCTCTCGATCCAATTGAGCCAGTGCGTGGTGCGCGGGTTTTGGTCTCCATGCCCGATAGCACAACCACAGATCACATCAGCCCCGCGGGTAACATTGCACGCAATAGCCCCGCTGCACAGTGGCTCGAAGAGCATGATGTGAATCGTGCCGATTGGAACTCCTATGGCTCGCGCCGTGGCAACCATGAGGTAATGATGCGCGGCACCTTTGCCAATATCCGCATTAAGAACCGGATGTTGCCAGGGGTTGAAGGTGGCGTGACCAAGCATATTCCCAGTGGAGAGGTAGTGCCGATTTGGGATGCTGCCGAACGCTATATGGCCGAAAGCACGCCGCTGATCATCTTAGCAGGTAAAGAGTATGGAACGGGTTCCAGTCGTGACTGGGCAGCCAAAGGTGTGCAGCTTCAGGGTGTGCGTGCCGTGATCGCCGAGAGCTACGAGCGTATCCACCGCAGCAACTTGGTCGGCATGGGTGTGCTCCCCTTGCAGTTCAAGGAGGGGCAAAATGCTGAATCCTTGGGATTGACTGGATACGAAACCTTTGAAATTTTAGGATTAGATGATCAGTTGACACCGGGTCAGATCTACACAGTGCGGGCCATTAGCGACGAAGGCAAAGTAACCGAGTTCGAAGTGGTCAGCCGCATCAATACGCCGGTGGAGGCGAACTATTACAAGAATGGTGGCATCCTCCAAACAGTACTGCGCCGTCTTGCACAGTCGTAAATTGGTGTCGTTGCAGAACAAAATAAGCTGGCTTTAAAAGCCGTTTTGTTATAAAAGTGCGGGCAGGGAAATTTCTCCTGCCCGCACTTTTTTGATTTGAGCTATCCTGTTAAGGAAGTGATGGTGTTAAGGCGTCACAGATTGCAGGGTAGGCAGGGTTTCAAGGGGCAATGCCAGCGCCCACAGTTGAGTTCTCTGGCTGGGATTAAAGTTGTTGTCGCTGACCACCAGGAGTAGTTGGCGACCATCGGCAAGTTGTGGCCCCAACGCCATGCCTTCCAGATTATCAGGCGCAACACCTAGCTCATTTCCCAATTCACCAAAGTCCACCAGAAGCTCTTTGGCAACGGGTGGATCAATTTCGACCAGAGTGTCGCCTCCATTCAGTGCCAGGGCGGCAACGTCACTGACATCCATCGCATCCTGCATCTTTGCCAGATAAAGGCGCACCGTATTGCCCACGCCTGGGGCATAGGAGCGTTCCAGTGCGAGCAGTGTGCCGTCGTTGTCAAGCGCAATCAGGTCAACCAGCCCATTGTCGGCATCGTCACTGGCTGGAACAGGTGCAACCGGGATAGGGCCAACGGGATAGATAAATTCAGTGGGAGGGCTTTCCCCGGTTAGGTCAATCTTGAGCAGGCGTGAGAGGCTTCCCTCATCCAATGTTGCCGCAGGGCCATCTTGCAGGAGCGCACTCTCCACACCACTGATAAGATAGCGACCATCCGGCGTAAGGGTTAGGCTCTCAAAGCCTTGGTTGTCGCGCACGCCGCGGTTGCCACCCGCTTGCGAGAGAAACTTTTCGGGCAGAGGCAGCTGGGTGATCAATTCACCCGCCGCGCTGAATTCTAGGATGGCAGGTGCAATGGGATCGACGCTATCCACATCGCCTTCAGTGGACACATAGAAGGTATCATCCGTATAGACTAATCCTTCTGGATCAAGCAGTCCCTGTGCAAAGGTATCCCCCGTTTCATCCAGCAAGGAGATCATCCCGGTCCAGGTCAGATCGCCATCATCAAGCCTGTTGTCATCAAGGCCACCTGCACTTATGTCAATAGTGGCTTGATAGATGCGTACCGGGCCAGTCGTGCCGCGGTCATCGGAGAGGAAGTAGTAGGTGTCAACCTCTTGATCATAAGCAATGGCTGAAAGCCCGCCGACGAGGGTATCAAATGCGATGGTGTTATTGGGAATGGTAATCATGCCCAGCAACTCTACACCCAACAATTCTAAATCGGTGGCATTAGGGCGATCTGCATCCAACGGACTCTCGGCAGGTTGGCTAGAAGCGGGCGCAACCACCGCAGTACACCCTGCCAGGAGCAGCGCACAGAGGCAAAGCAATAGAGAACAGCGTGCGGAAAACTGACGCATGGATAATTCCTTTGCTCTAGACCTTCTATCCTACCGCAACCACGTACACATTGATTCGTAACGGCTGCGAGTCAAGCAGATTTTTCACATAAGGAACCGTGTGGAACTCATTCATTT
>JBBQIG010000484.1:0-4632 GCA_038324715.1 Anaerolineae bacterium
TCACGCCTCTTCCTTGGAGCGGGGAGCCCTTTGGGCCGCTCCGAGGAAGGTTTCCCTTTCTCTCTCTCCTACACCGCAATCAAAGCGTAGCCTGATGGCGCGCCTAATACCCTGATTTATGCAGATTATCCCACTCTCACCCGAACATGCTATGGACGCCGCACGCCTTCACCTGGCAGGTCAACCGGGCACATTTTTATCCACATTAGGCATTGGCGTGCTGACCGCGCTCTATCGCACACTGCCGAGGACGCGTGCTGGCTTTGGCTTTGCTGCCGTGGCGAGTGATGGCACCTTACTGGGTTTTATCAGCGCCACGACGGGTGTGGGCAAGCTCTTTGCCCAGATTGGCACAAGTGGACTGGGGACGCTGCTGCCACCGCTGCTGGGACAACTGGCGCGTCATCCTGCACTCATCTGGCGCAGTGTGCAGACACTCGCCTACCCACTTCTGGTGGGAGATGGTGAGGCTGGGCCTCCTCCCGCCGAATTGCTCTCCATCATGGTTGAACCAAGCCAACGCAGCCAGGGTGTTGGCGCGCAACTGCTCGCCGCATTGGTCGCTGCCTGCCGCGAGCGTGCTATTTCTGTGCTCGATGTAACGGTGGATTCCACTAACCTGGGCGCACAACGATTTTACAAACGCCACGGCTTTACCCACCATCACGATTTCACCCTCTATCGCCGGCGCATGAGCCAGTATCGACTGGCAGTTCTGCCCATCTGATGTAGATTGTCTAGGGGCGATTTTTCCCGATATACAATTGTCTCCTTTTCTGTCACAAGTTTTGTCACAAGGTCAAAATCTCGCTCGTCTACCCTATAGAAAGGCATTGCAACGGAGCAATGCCAGCCAAAATGGTTCTATGAGGATTGGATGAAAGGAGTGGTGTGGTATTTGCCGCACAATCAGCCATGACAAAGCTAAACAAAATTGCACCTCAAAACAAATCCCTCTTTCGCATCGTGATATTGGGTGGGGGTTATGCCGGGATGATCAGCGCCTTGCGTCTGGCTCGCAACAGCCACAGAAACACCGAAGCGCGCGTTGAAGTTCATTTGGTCAATCCTCAGTCGCGCTTCGTCGAGCGCATTCGTCTGCATGAGATCGCCAGTGGGCGTACCTTGAAGACCGTTGACATTCCCACCTTGTTGCGCGGGCGGGGGATTCTCTTTCACCAAGCACGCGCCATCCAGATCCATTGGCAAAGCCGCCAGGTGATCTTGAACAATGGCGAGACTTTGGCTTATGATCGACTGGTCTATGCCTTGGGGAGCCATATTGACCGCACCACCCCTGGCGTGCGTGACCATGCTCTGGCATTGGAGGATATGCAAGTGGCTGCACAAATTCCCACACGCCTCAACCAACTCGCCGCAGGTGGTGAAGTTGTGGTCGTGGGCGGTGGATTGACGGGAACTGAGTTGGTCTTTGAGTTAGCTGACCAATATCCTCATCTCCGCTGGACGCTGGTCTCACGTGAAGCCCATAGCCAAGGCTATGCACCTGCGGCGCGTGATTATCTGCTGGCACAGATGGCACGGCGCGGTATTAGTCTACGCACGGGCATTGACGTGCAGGCGGTGGAAGCTGACCATCTGGTGACCAACGTAGGTGACTTGCCCTTTGCCCTTTGTCTGTGGGCAGGGTCGTTCAGGGGCCTCGCTTTGGGGCGCGAAAATGGTCTGGCTGTGAATGATCGAGATCAGCTTTTGGTGGATGAGACATTGCGTTCACTGACTACGCCTGAAATTTATGCTGTGGGTGATAGCGCGGCGCTGCCCGGAAACGCACAGCCGGCGCTGGTGATGGGTTGCAAGACTGCCATGCCACTGGGTGTACATGCCGCCGAGAATATCTTGAGCGAACTTCGTGGTGAAGAACCGCTGCCAATGCGCTATGATTATCTTCTTACCTGTGTCAGCTTGGGTCGCCGCGATGGGCTGGTTCAATTCTTAACGCCAGAGGGTCATGCCAAGCCACGCTTTGTTTCAGGCACGCTGGGGGCGTGGATCAAAGAGTTGATCTGTCTCTCCACTGTGCTGGCATTGCAGTTAGAGCGTAATTTCAATTTCTATGACTTAGCCATGCCGCCGCGCAAGCAAGTTGCACACAACATTCTGCAGGAGCAGACGCCTGCCCATGAGCATGGCATATAGGGATCGTAAAGGTGTCTATCAATGAGTACAATGGATACAAGCGTATCAGGCGTTGACGTTGATGCTTTTGAAGAATATCGCCACCTGCTCTTTGCCATTGCCTACCGCATGGTAGGCACGGCGATGGAGGCAGAGGACATTGTACAGGAAGCCTACCTGCGTTATCGATCTGCGCAAGCAACGCAGATCGATAACCTCAAGGCCTATCTGACCACCATCACCACGCGCCTCTGCCTCGACTACTTAAAGTCGGCTCAGACCCAGCGCCAAAGCTATTTTGGCATTTGGCTGCCAGAGCCAGTGGTAGACGAGGAGGTCTTGGTGGCGCAACCTGTCGATCCCGCGCCCTCACCCGTTGAAATGATCACTCAACAGGAGTCTATCTCTATGGCCTTTCTGGTCATTTTGGAACAGTTGAAACCCGTGGAACGCGCGGTGTTGTTATTGCGTGGGGTCTTTGAGTATGACTACCCCGAGATCGCAACCATGCTGGGCAAAAGCGAAGCCAATTGCCGCCAGATCTTTCACCGTGCCCAGGCGCAAGTCCATGCGCAACGACCACGTTTTGATGTTGCGCCAGAGACCCATGCTGCTCTAGTGCATCGTTTTATCACTGCGGTGCAAGAGGGGACCATGGATGGCTTGCTTCACCTGCTCACCGATGACGTCGCCTTTGTTTCTGATGGTGGTGGCAAGGCAAGTGCTGCGCTTCACCCATTGGTGGGTACAAGCAAGGTATCGCGCTTCTTGATGGGGCTAGCTACAAAAGGCGCAAATCAATTTACCCTCTCAACAGGCCAAATCAACGGACAGTTGGGCGTACTTCTCTACAATTTGGAGGGTGGTTTAGCGGCAGCCTTCTCGTTCCAAGTCGTGCCTGGTGAGCAGGGCGCAACAGACGACGCACGTATCGGCAACATCTATGCCGTGCGCAATCCCGACAAGTTGGCGCGCCTCGCCCAAGTTACCTTCGATAGCCATTAAGTAACATCTGCCCCACCCCTTCCTTGGAGCTTCCGGCTCCAAGGAAGATCTCCGCCGCAACTTCACCTCAAGATTTCCATCCCCCTCTACGAACATTTGTGCTTGACATCCGAGAACGTATGTGCTAAATTGGCCTGGCGCACTTCATACGTTTTGCCCTTGAACCCAACAACTCTGCAACTCAGTTGGGTCTCAATAGCAACCATCATCTACTACTCACCCAACTAAACAACCAGAAGATGAGGAAATATGACACCTACTTCCCGCATCCTGTCTAACCTTCCACCGCTTTCCTGGGGCATGAAAGATATTACTTTCGCCGGGGCATTGGAATCTGCCAGCGCGGTCACCACCAATCCGTGGAACTACCAAGACATTCTTGGCATTACCGGGCTGGCGTTTCGTACACGATGGTATTTAACGGGTGACGAACGCGGTTGGGATGGTGCTGCGCCCATTGCGGAAGAACGCGAGGAAATTGCCCTTTTTGCGGGGAGTGGATGGCGCTTGTACCCTGCGGTGGTTGGTATTCGTCATCCTACCCTGGTGGAGTTGGGCTTAAACTTTGCTGAGATTGCGCTGCCACCCATGCCCACCCCCCAGCCAAATCGCGAGGCATTGCAGTTTCGTGAGCAGATTGTGGAATCAATTGATGCCGGAATTCCCGTCTTGTGCAAAGACCGCAAGAGCTTGGACATGAGCCTGATTTATGGCTATGAAGAGCATGGCGAGACGATGGTAATTAGTGACTATTGGGGCGCAGATACGCGCGTGCCACTGGCAGAGATGTGGCCTTTCTTTCTCTTCTTGACGCCTAGCGAACCTGTAGAGCCACTAAATGCTGCTCGACAAGGGATAGAACAAGCCATTCACAATTGGCAGCGTGCAACTGTTGCCGCCAACAGCATCTGTCTGTGGAACAATCATCCGAGCAGTGCAACCTATCTCTATGGCGAGGAAGCCTACACGCGCTGGATTGCCGATCTGGGGCGTGTAGGTGAGTTGGACGCACAAAAACAGGGGCAACTCTTTCATGCTACCTGGTGGAATATTGATTGTTGGCATAGTGCTCGTTCCAATGCACAAAGCTATCTCAAAGAGCTTGCCGCGCAGCTTGATGGCGAGAGCGCCAATGCACTCCTGCGCGCGGCAGGTTGTTATGATGAGCAATGTCGCCGTTTTCACGCCACAATGGCCCCACATGGCGATAGCATGGCATTTTTAGGGCCGTGGACAGGCAAGGGCATTGCGCAATGGAGTGATGAGGTGCGCGCCAACGAGCGTGAACTGCTCGCCTCCTTCCGTGAGTTGGACGCGCTTGCAATTGCCGAGTTGCAAGCATCTCTGGCAACTTGGCCTGATCTATAAACGTTTAGTTTTATTTGTTTCGGTTTGATCTGTCCCCCGAAAAAGTGTACTAATACACCGTAATCTAAGTTCTGATGGTTTTACTTGATCTTGATTCCAGAGAACTCAATACGGAAATTT
>JBBQIG010000485.1:0-4612 GCA_038324715.1 Anaerolineae bacterium
CTACACGTCGTCGCGCCCGCGACAGTTGGCCCAGGGCCTGTTGGCGCATTGCGGCGTAAGAGTCCACGCTTTTCTCGCCACCTTGAGATCTCTCTGATCCTGCGCCCTGCGCTTGTGTGCTCTCCGACTGCTCAGAATAAAAGGCTTTCAGCGCCGAACTGATCCCCTCGCTTGGCGTAAAGCCTGTGCGGAAGTGGACTGGATAGGCACTAAAGCCCACAACTTCGCCCTTTTCCTGCCAGCTTCCAGGTGACCACTCGCCACTTTGCACGGGCGACCATAGCTCTTGCAATGCCTGGGCAACGCCAATCACAGGTGCGATGGCGGCAACTGCCTCGGCATCCCCCGTGGCGCGCCAGGCAACTTCACGCCCCAGCGTAGGACTTGCCCCAGCAATGCCATCTGCGATCACCTTCCACAGCTTTCCTGATCCCTGAAGCAACGTCGTCAACTGCTCATAATAGGCTTCGTCTTCATCATCCACAGGTGGCAGGCGATCTTGCGCAGGTGGCAGCACATTGGGGCGACCGGGCAGCAAGACGCGCTGGGCATTTTCCCCAGCGCGCACACGGTGAACAGAGTCGAGAATATTGCCGTTATCTTTTATCAACAGAATGTTGCTCAGACGCCCCATCGGCTCAATCACAAGCTTGGTGGTGCCATTGCCAGGATGGTCAAAGTGGAGGTGAAGAATTCGCTCGGTGGGATCGGGCTGCACAATCGCATCCAGAATGCTGTCACGCACATACTTACGCAGCAAGAGCAACAGCGGCGTCTCCCGATTCACCCCGCGCCGCAGCTTTTGGTTGGTAAGGTGCACCCGTCCCGCGCCCGGTTGTGCGCTGGCAAAAAGATAGCGACGTTGACGCTGTGCATAAATCTCCATGCCAATGCTATGAGCATCGGGCAAGAGCACTTGCTGCACACGCCCGCCCGTTAACGATTCCGCAAATTCATAAGCCACACAAGCCAGGGTCAACGCATCAAAGTGCATAAGATTCGTGTTTCACCAATCGTTGGGCAAATAAACAAAAGCATCCAAAGATGCGGTCAATCAAAGTCATAGTCTGTCAGTATCTCTAAGACGCATCCTGCTGCAACTTCTTCTCAAGATCAATTACCCAATCTTCAACGCCATCATATATTCCGTCCAAATACTTGTGCTGGCTGATGTGATAGTAGCCCAAACGCTGATAGAGCGCATAGGCGCGCGGGTTCAAGTCAGGATTCACCGCTAGCCCCAGCTTATCATAGCCTGCATCTCGCACAGTATGTTCGCAAGCAAGGAGGATCTGCGTACCAACGCCTCGACTTCGGTGGCCAAGGCGAACATAGAGATCGAACAGGTCTGGAACTGTTGGTGCAGTCATTTTACCATCCCACTGGATCAACACCCATCCAACAGGTTGATGATCAACCCACCAGATGTACCAAGTAACATTGACGGTAGAGAGCCATTGAAAGCGGGTAAGAATGTCTGGCTCACCAAAACCATCTTTGATTGTGACTAACCGAGCAGTGTCCTCAATGGCAGCGGGAAGAAGCATTGTTCTGTAACCCGATCGTGATAATGGCTATTTGTAAGGACTGGCGGCTAAACAACTCAGGGATTTTGCCCACGGTGCTCCTGAAAACTCGGGCCAAATCGATGGGTTAAATGATCGTCATTCCTAAGTGGCGCTAGTGGAAGACGGGCAGACAATCATAGATAGAATTAGTCTCCATATATTACCCACAGGTTATCCCCATTTGTAATCATGGACGCACTCAAGGGAAAAGTCCATGCTGAAGTGTTCAAAAGCTGCTTTTAGGCGTATTGCGGAATTTAATGATCCAAATATCGTAAGTGGTCAAGCGGGTTTATGAGCTGCTACTCAAACTATCTGGATCATTATTTCTTTGAAAGCGCCTTAGAGAGGAAATGGCTATGCTACACTAGCGTTATCTCTGTACTTCGCCCGTTAATGGTCTCGCATTTTACGCGCTTTCGCGATTGGTGTGGGTTCTTGACCCACACCAATCGCACTTCAATGTTGTAAAAACCGTATCCTCATTCTTCGGGCATCATCAGGATTATGCAGGAAACCACGACGTCTACGACGGATGAATCCGCGCCCCAAGCTTGAATGGCCGTATCCGCGACCTCATCTACGCAGATGACGAGTTGCGTTGACAGGGTGCGCAGTTCGGCAAAGGTCTGCCATTCTGGCTTGTAGGCGTTTGTAATCCAGTCCGCCGCCGTCGCCATCTTGTTTTCTATTGTGGCCTGCTTCCATTCAGCCCAGGTTGCCTTGTGCAATGTGCCACCGGCGTACCATGCAGATGTAGGTTGCGGTGTTGGCGTTGGGATGGGTGTTGCAGTACTAGTCGGCCTCGGCGTGTTCGTAGGTGGAGAGGTATGGGTTAGAAACAATTGTGGTTCCTGTACTGGAATATTATCGGGGATGCCATTTAGCGTAGAACCCAAAATCCAGTCCCCAGTGTCTAGCTGGTACCAATTTCCCTCGCTGTCTTTTGAGATTATGTGTAAAAACTCACCAGATTTCACCTTGCCTGTAGGCGCAAAACTTGTGTCAGGGCCAGTGTATAATGCAGTATCTTGTACCACATAGACAAGCACAGGCGTAATCTTAGCTGTAACTGTCAACTCCGGTCTAGCTGTGGGTGACGACGTATCTATCGGCCTTGGAGCATTATCATTCTCTGGGGTATTTGAGGCTGACTCTTCCAGTGGAGTAACCACACCTAATGAGGGCGCAATGCTCACGGCTTCTAGTTCTGCTGGTGATATGTTTAGATTTAGCAACGCATCGTGGAAAGACAGCACTGCTGGTGATGATGCTAAATCTACATCAAAGACAAAGAACGTAGGCTCCGGCTGGTTTCCCGCTACACATTGAGGCAAGATATAACCTGGAAAATCAACGTCGTAGAAACGCTGGGCTTCCCGCATGTTACTTGTTTTGTACTGACTACTGCCGACAAGTAATTGAATATTATCTCCACCCACACATGAGTCACCCTCTACTAATCTGGCTGGTAAGAGATACCCCGTCAAGACTATAAACAAGTCGTTCCGGGGACTTCTGCTCCCTGGAAGTTCGTTCCAAAGGTCTATCCTCTCAAGGTAAAAATGAATTCCATTGTTACCTACTTCTCCAGAGATTGCTACAGAACGGGCTACATTGGAAAAGGGAACAGCAAAGTTAGCCGTGTTGACAACCTCAGATGAAGCACTAGCAGGGGTGAAACTAGGCGTAGGTGTGGCACTAGGTGTAGAAGTGGGTGTAATCGTCGGCGTAGCCGTTGGCTCGGAAGCAACCCTGGCATCATGCATTTCAAGTAGACTGCCTGGCAACAACGTAACTGCTTCACCATAGGAAAATTCGGCAGGCTCATTAGATAGAATTGCATCAAAAGGGATTGCAATAACTTTTGATTCGTTGGACCCGCACACCCCAAAGAATCCTGAACCTGGAGTTTCCACGTTTGGGTATATCTCTTTATCAATGGAATCCCGGCTGGCAGCTTTGTACTCTTTGTCACCTATCTCGATTACAAAATCGCTTCGATAAATACACCTGTTTTCTGCTCCCATTGTTAATTCACCCAGGAACACTATGGTACTAGGCCAAAAATCAACGCGAGTTAGTTCAAGTAGTGACTCATCGTCGGCGATAGTTATTGACAGGGGAACATAGTCTGTTAGAGGCGCTGGCAACTCTTGGTATGTTGGTGCAGCGAAAACAACAAATAACCTAGATGCAAAAAGTGCAACAATTACTGCCATGACTATTTTTAACGAGGATTTTAGGGCAGCAACTCTCATCCTATAAAGTGTTGGGCAACACCGTGGATGTATCATACGGGGCCTTTCTAAACTTGTTAGCGCAGTGGTGGGGCATTATTGCGAAATCTGTGTAAGTTGAGTTGGTATGGCTTTCTTGCCACATACTATACGCCCTGGCTATTGCATGACGTTACGCTTGCGGTAGTATCTGCTTTAGCTACCAATGCATGAGAAAATGTTTCTACACTAAATCATCCGTCACACCTAGCCGCACTGCATCGAGCACATAGTTCTGTGAGGTGGTCTCAATGCGCTTGTGCCCTAGCTGGTTCTGTGCCAGCCTAATGTCACGCTTGGCAAGCTTGGTGCCAACAAATCTGCGGAAATCGTGGGGTTTAATATGCTCCAGCCCAACGGCTGCGGCATATCGCTGCACCATCTCCCATGCAAATTGCCGGGTGATGGGCTTCTCGCTGGGCTGTCTACCGTCTCGGCTAGTGAAGCCAGTGAAGATGTACGGTGATTCCACGCCCACTGCACTGCGTGCCTCTAGCCACTGGTCAATCGCTATCTTGGCTTCTTTTCTCGGTTATGCAATATAGTAGTAGGTGTTTTTGTCAATTAGAAAGCGCGTCGGTAGATCATAGAAAAGCGCGTCACTTGGGTTGGAAAAGAACAAACGTGATCATCAAAAACCGCGTCAATAGATCGTGTGACGCGCGTCACGCAGGTGGGGTATCAGCGGGGGCGGCCGCCCCCGCTGATACCGATAATTTTGCTGGGTTGGTGGCACTGGCGGCCATGCGTTGCCGGAAGCGATAG
>JBBQIG010000486.1:0-4596 GCA_038324715.1 Anaerolineae bacterium
TCTGGCGCAGCGTGACTTCCCCAAACAAAAGACTACCCTCTATCTAAACCAACTGGTAGCCACCGCTCATGCCCTGATCTACCGCAGCGAGCCAACGGGCTGGCGGCAACTGGGGCATTTTGTGCTGGTTGAATTCCCACAATTATACCGCGCTCTCTTGCCCTACACGACTGTGGCTTTTGCTCTTTTCTGGATTGCGGCATTTGTGGCTTTTGGCGCAGTGTGGCGTGACCCGGAAACCATTTATCTGATTGCCGGACGCGGGATTGCGCCACTGGTTAACGAAGTGGAGCAGGGCAAACTGTGGGTGGACATTGCGCCTGCCGCGCGCTCGGCGGCTTCGGCGAACATTCTCACCAATAACATTCAAGTTACCTTTACAACCTTTGCAGGGGGCATCACGGCTGGACTCTTTACGGCGTGGGTTCTGTTGTATAACGGGTTGAGCCTGGGCGGGATCTTTGGGCTGTTGCAAGCGCATGAGTTGAGCGTGGGGTTAGCCGAATTTGTGCTGGCGCATGGCTTTGTGGAGTTGAGCGTGATCTTTGTGGCGGGGGGCTGTGGGCTATCCATTGGCGATGCGATTCTGCGTCCAGGCTTGCAAAGTCGTCCTGCCGCCATTGTCCAGCGTGCGCGCGCGGCGGTGCAGGTAATCTTGGGCTGTGCGCCGCTGCTGGTGATGGCTGGCATCATTGAGGGCTTTGTCAGCCCCAGCGGCTTGCCCTGGTGGATGAAGCTGGCAACAGGGGTGGCAACTGGTTTGGCATTGCATCTCTATTGGCTCCTTGCGGGGCGTGAGCGTTCGTTGCGCCAGAGACCTCACTTCGCACCTAGTCCGCTTTAACCTTGGGACGTGCGGTTTATGTAAAATTGAGGGGGTAAAATAGAAATAACCTTTCTCGGAGCTTGAAGCTCCAAGGAAGGTGTAGCAGTTCTACAACTATAAAATTCTCTTTATGAAACATTTGTTTTTCAAATAATAATCAGTTGGAATAATTCTGAACAAACACGTATGAAAACTTATTTTTATGAACGAACCGCCTATAAACTCTCGCAAGAGCCTGTGCCAGAATTTTTTCTAAAGTTGGATGAACATTTCGATGGTGCGTTGGCGTATGACCACAACCTCTATGCCCATCGATCGGTCTTGCTTGCCGAAAGCGTCTGTAGTCGTATCGCGGATGTGGAGATGTATGCGTTCTTGTTGGAAGATACGCGCAAACGTAACTCGATTGAGCGCAAGGAAGATGAGAAGGCAGCTATTTTGACGCGCTCATTCCTGTTTGGTTTTTTGGGGGTTAGCCGTGCCCTGTTGGATAGCTGTGCGGTGACACTGGCAATGCTCTATGATTTAAAAATTGCCAAGGCAGATCGTTCCTTTAGCAATGGGGACTTTTGGCATCAATTGGTCTCGGTGGCTCCTGCTGTCCACCGTCGCTATCATCCCCTGCGCCTATTTTTTGCCGAAGTGATGCGCTGGCAGACCGAGACGGTCTATCGTGTGCCGCCGCTGGTGGTGTTGCAAGGGCAATATGGGCATCTGCCGGGGGGGCGCGAGGCGCAACTGAAGGTAGCAGATGACGCGGCGTGGGAGTTGCCACAGATGGCGGCGGAACCCCATCGCATTAATTGGATTGACCCGTTGGAGCTATATACGCGCTGGAAGCCGCGCCTCTTGGCGTTGTGTGAGAAAGTCTGTCTTGATATTCAGGACAATACATGACCCATCCCGTCACCAAAGCTGCGCCTGTGCGTCTACTTGATAACAGTACTTGATAACAGGGCGCAGAGCTGCCAGCTTTTAAGCGGCGCGCACGCATGAGGTTTGACAAGCAGCATGGGCATTGCTAAGATTTAACTATGGCTAAAACTAACATGGCAAATCGGCGAAAAACGCTCACTTCTGCACATGAGGATTATCTCAAGGCGATCTACGTCCTCAAATCGCGTGGCAATGAGGTGACAAATTCGGCACTCGCACAACATTTGGAGGTCTCCCCAGCCTCGGCGACCAACATGGTCAAAAAGCTAGCCGGATTGAACCTAGTCGAGTATGAACGCTATCAGAGCATTGCGCTTTCCAGTGCCGGGGAACGAGTGGCGTTGGAAGTGCTTCGCCACCACCGGTTGCTTGAGCTTTATTTGCACCAAGAACTCAAGTTGCCGTGGGATCAAGTTCATGCTGAGGCAGAACGGCTTGAGCATGTGATCAGTGAAGCCTTGGAGGATGCCATTTCCGTGGCATTGGGCAATCCTCTGGTAGACCCACATGGCGATCCGATTCCCACCAAAAAGGGGCAGATCGAGCAGGTGGCGGGGATGCCGTTGAGCGGTGTTGAGCTAAATCAGCCCTATCGCCTGGTGCAGGTGCTGATGCAGGATGAAGATCGGCTTCGCTATTTAGGTGCGTTGGGGCTTTATCCCAATGCACAAGTCACCCTTTTGGAGCGAGCTCCCTTTGATGGTCCACTGCTGATTGATGTGGATGGCACCAACCATGCGCTCGCGCATGAGATGGCAAAACTCCTTTTAGTTCTCGCATGGGAAGAAATGGAAGCTGTATGAAAAATTTAATTAATAAGATTTTTAGTCCGGGACGCAGCGACATCAACCCTACCACCGCAGGGCGACAACTGGGTGGGACTACGCCGGTCGTGGTGGTTTCCGGGCTGCCGCGGTCAGGAACTTCCATGATGATGAAGGTGCTGGAAGCGGGGGGGATGCCTGTGCTGATTGATGGGCTACGCAATGCCGACACGGATAACCCCGAAGGCTATTATGAGTTTGAACGGGTCAAGGAGTTGGATAAAGGTGACACGGCATGGGTGGCGGATGCCCAGGGCAAAGTGGTGAAGGTGATTTCAGCCTTGTTGGAGTATTTGCCCCCTGACTATGAATATAAGGTCATCTTTATGCATCGCAATATTGATGAAATATTGCAGTCTCAACGCAAAATGTTGACCCATCGCGGCGAGAATGTTGAAGATATGGGCGATGCAGGGATGGCAGAGCTATTTGCCAAACATTTGGTCACGGTGAAGCAGTGGCTGCGCGACCAACCTAACTTTGCCGTGTTGGATATTGATTACAACGCCATGTTGCAAAACCCAGAGCCGTTTATCCATACCATCAACCAGTTCATTGATAACTCGTTGGATGAACAGACGATGATGACAGTGGTCAACCCCACGCTCTATCGCAACCGAGCTTAATTGTACGTGAACGATCCTATAATGCCCGCAACGCAGGGGGACGCTGAACCGCCAGAACGGGAATTCAGCGAGCGTGAGTTGCGCGGCTATAGTGGCGAGCGGGGCATGCCCATGTATGTTGCCTATGATGGCGTGGTTTATGATGTGACGCGCTGCCCCAAGTGGCGGCGGGGTATCCACGAAAATTTGCATTGGCCTGGTCAGGAATTGACTGCAGAGATGGCGGAAGCACCGCATAGTGCCGATGTGTTTACACACCCGTGCGTGAAGCGAGTGGGACGCTTGGTGAATCGCTGATTGGCTAGGACTGGCTATGCAAAATTGCTCGCACCCTTGATTTGTGCTACCATCTTGCGATAGAGACGGTTTTCGTGGCTACTTTTGGGAATGGGCATTGCCCAGATCATCCCTCGACTACATGTAGGAGCTAACAATGAAGGGCTTCTTTAGTTTCATTTTTCGACTAGCAATCTTTTTGGGCGCATTGGCTTTAATTGCTTATGTTGCCAAGAAGTTGACTGGAGCGCCAGATGGTCAATCGCTCAATAGCGGCGTTTTGCCGGTTGAGCCGGTGAAATCACTGGACGATGCACCCTTGGGCGGGCAAATTAGTGATGAACTGCTCAAGATTCTGGTCTGCCCTGAAGATAAAGGGCCGCTGGAGTTGGTGGATGATGGCAAGTTCTTGCTCAATCCACGCAATGGCTATAAGTACCCAATCCGCAATGGCATCCCTGTGATGTTGATTGAGGAAGGCAAGAAGTTCCAGGACGCGAGCTTGGTTCGCAGCACCAAGGGTGCCAGCAAAGACAAGAGTGCAGAGAAGGCTTCCTAGGCTTCGCTGTTCAGAATTAGCACAAGATTACAACAGAAATTACGATCAAAAAGGGGAGCATTACCGTGAGGTAGATGCTCCCCTTTTCTGTTTAGCTAGAAGCTATCGCCATAAAGAGTCCACCTAATCCGTCAAATATTCTCTACCTGCGTCACATTTTGCTCGGCAACGGCACCCTGTATCAGTCACATCGTGTTGTATGCTTAAGTTGAGACTTAAGATGCACTTAAATATCAAAGTAGTAACCGATTGGTGACGTTGGTGAGCAGGCGCTTTGTTGGGTATAAGAGTTTATGGGGGATCCATCCCTGAATAGAAAGTCTCTCTGTAACGGAGATGCCCTCCTCATAGAGCATGAGCGCCAAACTACCTAGGATCACAGGTGCGTAGAGGAGTAGACGAGTCGTGAGAGTATAGGGGTCGATCTCGCCGTCCATGAGAGGAGTCAGAATCATCACGTTTGCAACGAGAGCAGCGAGGCATAGGAGCCTAATGGCTGAAGTAGCTTCATGTGCGTTGAGGATTTCAGCATATATCCATAGGGCAAGA
>JBBQIG010000487.1:0-4593 GCA_038324715.1 Anaerolineae bacterium
AGATCAGTAAAGATCAGTATAGTGATGGATATTTTGGAGTTCATCCCTTCCTCGGAGCCGTGAACCCTTTGGGTGGCTCCAAGCAAGGGGTGTTGCTTAGATTTAACTTGGGGACAATTAGCTTGAATAGCACATTAAATCATCGCACATCAGATGACGGACAGATTTGGTCACGTCGCTGGCGCACTTGGCTGCGGACACTGGGGTTAACTGGTGGCGAACGCAGTAACAGCCGAGTAAGGCGACTTGAAGTACTCCATGGACGCATTGTCGCCCAAGTTCAAGATCGCAATGGGCATCTTTGTGATGTGGAAATTCGCTTTTGCCCGTGGAGCGATGAAGAGTGGCAGCGCGTGGTCGATGCCCTCAGCAGTCAGGCACTCTTTGCCGCGCAACTGTTGGCAGGGGATCTGCCACCAGAGTTAGATCGCACGGTTGCCGCCACTGGTGTTAATCTGTTGCCCACAAGCATGGCTGAACTTGAACATGAATGCTCTTGCCAAGTGGATGGGCGTAAGATCTGTGAGCATGTGATGGTCGTTTATGCTGCGTTGGGCGAGCTTTTGCCCGAAGACCCGTGGTTGCTCTTTCGGCTGCGCGGACGAGATCAGCAAGGGTTGCTACGTGATCTACGCAACCAACGTAACCGAGCCGAAAGCGGCACCTCCTCTGCCCACTCCACCCACGCGGAAAATCATCGCAATGGGGAGACGGGCTTCTATCGCGCAACGGCAACAGCAGAATCGACAGTTGCAGAGGAGATTCCAGCATTGAGCGATCAGATTGAGAGCTTTTGGGGCAGTGCCAAAGTGCAGCAAGATTTTCGCCCTCATATTCTCCCGCAGTCGGTCGATCTTGCCCTGCTACGACGCTTGGGACCACCGCCGCTGGAAAACGCAGCCGTTGCCCTTAGTACCTACGAAGCCTTGACAACCCTCTACCGGCGCATCAGCCAAGCCGCGCTCGATCTAGCCTATGCGACAGACGCGCCAGAAAACAGCGACAGTCAGGAGAGCTAAGTGGGAAGTAACCACAGGTCATAGACAGGACTGTTTTCTGCAATTTCTCTTTAGTTGTGCCATAGCCACGCCAGCCATGCGTTAGAGCGTGGAGCCAATGGCCGCGATAAAAAAAGACGAAAAGAGCGCCGCTGGACTGGGAAAAAGAATGACAGATAGCAACCTGAGAAGTAAATATGATAAAATCTATGCAGGACACGCCCCACCAGCCGAGCAAGTGCCAAATATTAAAATTGAGCCAATCCAGCTCAAAGGCTGGCCGACGAATCTGAGAGAGGCGTTGATCTACCTCGCACGTCCAGGGGGTCGCTTGCGGGAGATAGGCTGTGGGGCTGGTGCGGTGCTGGCTACACTTGCCCCCCATTACGAGGAAATAGTAGGTGTAGAACTCTCGACCACAATGGCAGACTTCACACGCCAGGGGCTATCCAGGTTGCCCCATTGCACAGTGCTGAATATGCCACTGGAACAGGTGCCAGAGGTCGTTACTTCGCCTTTTGACTGTATCGTCTGGGCCGACGTAATTGAGCATGTCGTGGATGTGATCGCAGCCATGAAGATTATAGCCTCCCTGTCTCACTCAGGCACCCAACTCGTTACAGTAACGCCAAACGTTGCGTTTCTTCCCCACCGTCTACGGCTGCTACGCGGTCATGCCCCGACAACGGCTTCTCACTATCCCAATGAAGGGTTCAGACCTGACCCTCAGCATACGGTGCTCCATGATGCGGGCCATCTGCATTATTTTACCTTCCGCCAGGTAGAGATTCTCTATCGCATGGCAGGATTTCAACCGAAGCGCCGCCTGGGTATTGCCAGCCGCGTGAGTCGCCCCCGCAATGTTTGGCCGACCCTCTTAAGCAGCTCGGTCTGTGTCTCTGGCGTCTATCAAGGGTAACGCTACGTTGTCTGGTAGGCAGAGACAGACGCAGACGCAATGTGACAAAATGCTCATCAAGTCCGCGCAGCCAACATTGCCTTGCGCGGACGCTGCATAAACAAGCTCACCCCTGCCAGCACCAACGGAAGAATCGACAAAAAGTAAAGCGCCTGGTTATATTCGCCCAATGTATCGCGCGCCAGCGCCATTGGCAGCGGTCCTAACGCCGACCCCGCCACCATGATGGTCGAGGCTATTCCACTAATCGAACCCAAGTAGCGTCGCCCAAAATAAGAGGCATAGACAACGGTACTAACTGTACGCTGAAGACCATTGAGACTGCCCAACACAATGCCATAGGAAATCGCCATCACCAAGCCAGTGAGTGCGGGTGCCATCCACAAAGCGGCTACTTGCAAGAGCAGCGCCGCCATCAGCAGAAAGCGCACAGGCATTCGATCAACGAGTATGCCGCTGCCCAAGTTGACAATGGCAGTTGTGACCGCAATGGGGATAAAGACCGCGGCGGCGGCATCGGTGGATAGTTGATTATCGGTGAAGATACTCACCATGTGGAAGGTTAATCCCGTGGAGAGCATTGACACTGAACCCAAACCACCTGCAATGATCCAAAAGGCAGTTGTACGACTTGCTTCCTGTGCTGTCCAATCTTCTTCTTCCACTTCGCCTTTGGTGGTCACAAGTTTGGAGGGTGTTGCCGCACCATCCGGCAACAGGCCAAACGTTTCAGGTCGCGAGCGATAGAAGATGAGCGAGACCGGAACCATGATGACGAGCAGTGCCACGCCCAAGATGGCATAGGTCATGCGCCAACCCACCTGGGGAATCAGCCAATTGGGCAAGCTGGGAAAGATGCCAACGCCCAAAAGTGCCATTAACACGCCAGAGATGCCCATCATCGCACCCCGTCGCCGCAGCCACCACTGGTTCACCACATAGGTACTCACCAGCCCCAAACTTCCCTGCCCCAACATGCGCACGGCAACAAAGCCAATCAACAACATCCACCCATTTTGAATTGTGCTCATATAAATACAAGCAAATCCAAAAAGCACGGAGATAATTGCTGCAATAATGCGCGGGCTGCGCCGATCGATCTGGCGACCGACAAAGGGTAAAGCAAAACTGCCCGCCAAGGTACCCACCGTATAAAAAGTGCTGACCAGGCTACGGCTGATGTCGAGATCAACAATAAAATACTCAATAAAAATGGAGATTGAGTAGGTCTGCCCAGGGCTAGTCATAATGTTACCCAAAGTACCGGCAGCCAAGACAACCCAGCCATAAAAGAAGGGAATCCGTTGCATGACTCGACTAACGCGTACTGGCGTTTCTACACTTTGCAAAATAGCGATCTTTTTCTAGGGTTTCCCCAACAAGTGCCGGTCGTAATGCCGGTCGTGAAACGAGAGCCATAACAGAAACCGGCTCACTTGTCATGCGACAAGTGAGCCGATCATAGAGCGTCTATGCAAACTGATAGTTGCTTCGTTACCATGCAGCCATATCAGCAAGCCATTCGATGTACCAAAAGTCATAAAAAATTGTAAAGAAAAAGCCCAGTGGGCTTTTTCCCATTGGGCCTTTAGTACCCCCGAAGAGACTTGAACTCCTGACCTCTTGGTCCGCAACCAAGCGCTCTATCCACTGAGCTACGAGGGCAAATACTTACATTATTACTTTACCACAACTTTGCAAAATCACCAAAAATGAGTGACTAAAAGTATTGAAAGATGTGTGGCGGGGAGGGAGGGATTTGAACCCTCGAGGGATGGTAAACACCCCTACCCACTTAGCAGGCGGGCGCACTCGACCGGGCTATGCGACCTCCCCACACTCTTTAGAAAACTAGGCGACATCTGGCGGAGGGAGAGGGATTCGAACCCCCGGTGACATTACTGCCACAGTTGTTTTCAAGACAACCGCCTTAAACCGCTCGGCCATCCCTCCATGCTCGCATGTAGGAAGGCCGTGCATGGCCGACATACGGCACTGATATGCGACCTTCATGCGACACCTTTGGAAGTCGCGCTTAGTCTTCCTGGCAACCTTCATAGTATACGCAGGAGAGCGATTTGTGTCAAATTATTGGATGACTGCCTGACCACCCATATAGGGGCGCAGCACCTCTGGCACAATGACAGATCCATCGGCCTGTTGGTAGTTTTCCAAGATGGCAATAATGACACGTGGCAACGCCAGCCCCGATCCGTTAAGCGTGTGGACAAACTCCACCTTGCCCTCGTCGGTGCGATAGCGAATATTAGCCCGGCGCGCTTGAAAATCACGGAACCAGGAGCAAGAGCTAACTTCTAGCCACTCTTGGCACCCAGCCGACCAAATCTCAATGTCATACTTCATGCAAGCCACAAACGACAAGTCACCCGTGGCAATCAGCACGCGGCGATAGGGCAGACCCAACTGTTCAGCCAACATTTCTGCACTTTCGACGAGGCTCTCCAACTCAGCGCGCCCTGCCTGCGGTTCCACAAACTTCACCATCTCCACCTTCTCAAATTGGTGGACGCGCTTAATCCCACGCACGTCCTTGCCAGCCGAAAGTTTCTCACGGCGGAAACAAGGCGTATGGGCCACATAATAGCGCGGCAACGTTCCAGCAGGTAGAATCTCCTCGCGGTGTAGATTGGTGACGGGAACCTCGGCAGTCGGGAT
>JBBQIG010000488.1:0-4584 GCA_038324715.1 Anaerolineae bacterium
GGTCACTTGCGCGTGCTGCGGGTGGCGCGTTGGCAGTCGCCGTGGGGGGTGGGGTGGCGCGCGGTGATTCTGTGGCGCGCGCTTCGCCTGACTTGGCAGAGGCTGGAAGCGTTGCTGCAGCAGTTTGAGCCGTGGGCGACCCATTTTCGGATGAGTTTTCGCCGTTGGGAGTTGGCTGCTGATTGCTGCCTTGCACTTTGCCTTGTACTGTAGTCGGGAGTGCATCCGGGCCTGTCGTAAGCAGGCTCAAGTCTCCATTTGTGTATTGTAGGAAGAGAAAGAAAGCAAAGGCAACAATGACTAAGCCGAATGAAATTGTATTGCGCTTGCCGTTGGCGGGACCGCCAAAGGGATCAGTAGGGCGGTTGCGGCTTTGGTTCTTGTTTGGATCTCGTTGTTTGTTTGACATAAATTTATCAGCAAGTGACCAGGAAGCACCACTTCCTGGTCACTTGTCTTCTCTATTCGTCGGCGTAGAAGTCTTGTCTGAGCAGCGAGTGTAGTCGCATGTCATGGAAACTTTCTTTGAAATACTCAAGTTGGCGTAAAATTCCTTCTTCCACAAAGCCAAGGCTCTTGAGTAGCTCTGATGACGCCACATTTTCAAGCATGGTCATTGCTTCGATACGGTTGAGGCCAAACTCGGTAAAGCCGAAGTCAATGATGGCGTCTAATGCCTCGCTCATATAGCCCTTGCGCCAGAAAGAGCTATGCAAGTCATAGCCAATTTCGCCGCGGTGCGTGCGCAGCCAGACATAGCCACAAGTCCCCATAATCTCGCCATCCTCTCTACGTTCGATGCCCCAGCGAATGGCGCGTTCTAGTTCAAAGCTTTCGTCAAAAAAGTCGATCAACTCTTCTGCCTGTTGCAAGTTGGTGTAGGAGACAAGGTCGTAGTAGCGTGTTACATTTGGATCGGAAAAGAGCCGGTAGATCGCTGGCGCGTCTTCGGGGAGAAGCTCGCGTAGCAACAACCTTTCCGTCTCGATTTCGGGAAAACTGGCAAAGGCTGGATTGAGATAATCGGACATAAATTTTTGGGAGCGTTCCTGTGATGAAATCATGGGAATTCAGTTTGTGAATCAAGTTAATAACTACAGCGGCAAGTTGATGGCGATGCCGTCGGCGGCAGAGCGCAGCGCCGCTTCGGTAAATTCCATGTACTTTACGCCATCCTCAAATGTGGTATGGGTGATGGGTTCTAGCCCGCGGATGGCATTGATAAATTCTTCTTCCACGCGCCAACCGCCTTGTTCATTGGCGGGAATGGTAATCTCTTCGAGCGATTTGGCATCGCGCTGACCACCAAAGAGCTTGTCCTGACTAAAACGCAGGGTGCCTTTGCTGCCAAAGAGGAAGATCTCAGGTGCTCCCACTAGCCCTGTAACGCTGGAGACTTGCAGGTGAAGTTGTGCCCCGCACACCATATCCGCCAATACATCAATATGCTCTGGCACGCGCACAGCCTTCAACTCACCCTCCTCGTTGCGACGCGTTTTGACATAGGTCTTGGTAAAGGCTGTGACGCGGGTGGCATGACCTGTCCAGCGCATAATGGCTTCATACCAAATGCCCATTGTCATGGTGTTGTAGCCACTGAGGTTGAAATCTTGACGCCAGGTTAAGGGGGCATCTTTGTCGAGAAAGCTGCCGCCCACGCGTGCTTCAAGGGCCAATAGCTCGCCCAGATAGCCTTCAGCAATCAGGCGCTTGATGGTCTTGTCGACACCTAAAGTCATAGGCGATGGCACAATTTGGGCAATGAGATGGGGATTGGTCTGCGCCGCGGCAAGCATTTCATGTGCTTCGGTCGCGTTCATTGCCATGCGTGCTTCGCAAAGTACATGCTTGTCTGCATCCAATGCTGCCAGCGTCAGTCGGGCGTGCATGTAGGGCCAAGTGCCGATGACAATGGCGTCGGTGTCGTCTGCTTCAATTAAATCGAGCCAGTTGTTATAGACGTGGGGAATGTCAAACTCTTTGGCAACGCGTTCACTCGATTCGATGGAACGGTTGCAGACGCTGACAACCTCTACTCCATCAATGGCCTTGAGGCCGGGAATGTGTTTGCTGGTGGTGTTGGCTCCGGCTCCGATAATGCCGATGCGAATCGTGTCTTGGCTCATGCTGTTCCTCCTGGTTGGCCCCCGGTTTGGCTGTCTGTTGGATAATATGTTGGCGGCAGAGAAATGCTGCTGCGAAATGATTTGGCACGTTGAACATAAATAGCCGCAGCGCGTGCGTTGCGTTCAATTTCATCGGGCGTGAGGTCGCGCACGACTTTAGCCGGGCTACCCAAAATGAGCACGCCTGCGGGAAATACTTTGCCTTCTGTGACCAGCGAACCCGCACCCACAAGGCTTTTTGAGCCAATCACCGCTCCATTCAGCAGTACCGCACGCATCCCGATCACAGCTTGGTCGCCGATGCGTGCGCCATGCACAATGGCTCCATGCCCGATGGTTACATCGGCACCGACAATGGCAGGGTAGCCGGGATCGGCGTGGAAGATGGCACCTTCTTGAATGTTGGTGCGTGGGCCGATGAGGATGGCTTCCATATCGCCACGCAACGAGGCATTGAACCAGACGCCGCACTCTTCGGCGAGTGTAACATCACCGACAACAATGGCACTGGGCGCAAGCCATGCGCTTGGGTGGACTTGGTGTGGGCGATACGCGGTCTGGAATACAAGTTGAGTCGTGCTTTTAATCGGTTGGCTCATTGCTATTTGTTTGTTGATTGGATGGCTTTGGCTGACGCTGCTATCTATTGTACGATCCTAAATACAGTTCCGGCAAAGCCTACCGGAAGAGTCTCCTCAACAAGCACCGCTAGTAAGTTAAGATCAAAAAAAGTCTATGTTATAGATTAAACCTACTTCTCTGAATACGACTGTAACCATCAACCCTAGCATGGTATATTCTTGCCTATCCTGTCCGTAATCCGGCTCAACATCTGCCCGTCATCTGGGCGATTGGAGAAAGAAACCACATGCACGCGATTCGTTTTGCCCTGGTGGGCGCTGGCAACATTGCCAAAATTTACGTTGAGGCCTTTGCCGTGATTCCTGATGCAACCGTGACTGTGATTTGCAGCCGCAGTGAAGCGAGTGGGCGCGCTTTGGCGCAAGAGTGTGGCGCTGAGTGGGTCGCTGATTTTCATGCGGCAGTTCGTCGTGACGATGTTGATGCAGTGGTGGTTGCGACGCCCAGCGGTACCCATGCTGATATTGCTGTGGCCGCGGCGCAGGCTAGCAAGCATTTGTTGGTGGAAAAGCCGCTGGACATTACGCTGGCGCGGGTCGATACTATTTTGCATGCAGCGGAAGAGGCTGGGGTGGTGTTGGCCTGTGTGTTTCCACTACGCTTCACAGAAGGGCCGCAACGGGCTAAGGCTGCGTTGGATGCAGGACGTTTGGGGCGTTTAACGCTGGCAGATGTCTATGTAAAATGGTACCGTCCGCAAAGTTATTATGATGGCTCGTGGCGCGGGACGCAGGCATTGGATGGCGGTGGCGCGCTGATGAACCAAGCGATCCACAACATTGACCTGATCCAGTGGTTGGTGGGGCCAGTCTCCTCAGTAATTGGGCGCGTTGCCACGCTGGCGCATGAGATGGAGACTGAGGATACGGCTTCCGCCGTGCTCACCTTTGAGAATGGCGCGCTGGGGGTGATTCAAGGGGCAACAAGCTGTTGGCCTGGTGACCCGGCACGCGTGGAACTTCATGGGGATCGTGGCACGATTGCGTTGGAAGAAGGGCGGATTGTGCTCTGGAAGTTACAAGATGCCGCGCCTGGTGAGGAAGAGGCTATGTTGGTGCTGGAACAGGCGAGTGGTTCTGGATCGGCGGATCCAATGGCAATTGGCTTTGAAAAGCACCGGCGGCAGATTGTTGACATGATCGAGGCGATTCGCACCGGACGCGCACCCGCAATTCAGGGTGCAGAGGCGCGACGTTCAGTTGAAATTGTGCGCGCGATTTACCGCTCGGCGGCGACAAACGCTCTAGTAGCGCTGCCCTTGAGTAATGATCAGTAGTCAGTATCTACAGTTTCAACATGAATTCAAAATATAAATTCAAGATAGAGGAGAAGCTAAGATGAATCTGAACTTCAACGGGCTGGGGATGCACATGGGCAATTTGTCACAGCTTTCCAATGCCGAGACGCGATCCATAAGTGCAGAAAATTTTAACGGGGCAAAGGGCGCGGGGGGGATAGCGACTGAGGGTACGGGCGCAATTGCCGCGCGTGAGTTGGGTCAGGGATGGAAGGTTTCACCGAGTATCAACATTGCGGGCAATAGCACAGTCACAATCGCCGAGATTGACGGACCAGCCGCAATCCAACATATTTGGCTGACGGTGCATCCGGATCATTGGCGGCGATTGGTGTTGCGCTGCTACTGGGACAATGAGGAGACCCCGTCGGTGGAGACACCGATTGGTGATTTTTTTGCCAATGGCTGGGGTGAACGGTGCAACATCACGTCGCTTGCGGTCTGTGTCAATCCAGCCGGTGGCTTCAATTCCTATTGGGAGATGCCCTTTCGCAAGCACGCACGCATCACTGTGGAAAA
>JBBQIG010000489.1:0-4582 GCA_038324715.1 Anaerolineae bacterium
TAGCATCTGATCCAGATGTAGAGGACTCTAGAATAACATGAATTGTCTTCGAGATGAACTCTCATGTTGTAGCCACAGGATAGATAAAAAGATATAAATTTTCTGTTCAAGCTGCTAGTGCCAAGTCTGATAGAGACGACCTAGTTTGCCTTCTGTGCAAGTTGTTTTGCCACCTCTGCCGCAGGAATCTCATAGGTAACATACAACAGTTTGCCATTCATATCTTTGCGCATTTCTTTAGTGCCATTGGGGAATTGGGCTTCAATCTGCTCTAGTTCAGTGACATGCTGGGGCAAGGCAATGAGCAATGCGCCTGTGTCGTCTGCCTGTTGCGCCAACAGTGTTACGAACTGGGCGGGTTCTTCCAGATCAAATTTTTCTGCTGTCGCCGCCATAAATTTGATGGTGCCATGCCAGACATAGATGTTGGGCGCACCCAGCAGATAGGAAGTGTATTCGCCTCCTGCAGTAGCAATCTCTTGGGCGATGTACACTTGATGCAAGTTGGGTTGCCGTGCCTTGTAGGTGACAAAGTAGGCGTTGAAATTTAGGTAGAGCGTAATCGCCGCCAGTGGTGCGAGCGCAGCTAGCCCAACTGTGCGGCTGTATGTGGGCCAGAACTTGGTCACTAGATTGGCAATGTTTTGGATGAAGACGCCGCCGATGAGGTACATGGCGGGTACTGCCGCAATCAGACGGGGGCCATTGGGTGCATTGTTGGTGAGCACGCCAGCCAAGAAGACGCCCAACCCCAGCCAGGTGACAAGTGCCAGTTCGTGATAACGCCGCACTTTGGCAAGCACCAGACCCAGCCCTAGCCAGAAGAGGATAACCGTTGCTTGATCAAAGCCCGGAATATCAGCCAGGTAGAAGGAAGAGTTGTCGCCGTAGGACAAGAAGAAGTAGAGATTCGCCTTAATCTGGCTCCACAGCAGCAGTGGAATATCCTGCGGCCAAGATGCCTCCGCCCCCAGCGTGTGAGCCATACCCTCTGGGGTAAAGACCGTGACGCCTTGAGTGCGGTTTAGAAACGCATCAAGATCGCTGGTGTAAAAGAGCATCAAGGGAAAATAGGCAATGAAGGTGGCGATGATCAGCACGGCAATCTGTTGAAGGGTTGCTCTCTTCAGTCGCCACAGGTAGAAAAGCAGCGGCGCTGCCAACACGGGCAGTAGACGCGAGCCGTAGTAGAAATATTGCGACAGCCCGATGGTGAGCCCGATGAGAATAAAAAGCATAAGCGCGGGTTGCCTTTGCGCGCGGAAGTCAGGATGATCGGCATCGGTCGCTACTTGGCTGGTTTGGGGCGAGTTGGATTCATGGACGCGCGCCAACAGCCAGATGAGCAAAATGACAAACAAGACGGTCTCAATGTTGTTCAAGGCAATGCGGCTGTAGTGGATATGCAGATGCGACACTGCCAGCAGCCAGCCAGCCGTTAATCCTGCAACTCTGCCCCAACCTGTGCGCCCGACTGCATAGAGGAGGGGAGCGCACAATGCGCCAAAGAGTACAGAGAGGGTGCGCAGGCCGGTGATGGTATCGCCAAAGAGCCTCATGCCAAATGCTTGCACATAGTGGAAGAGTGTCGGGTGATCTAAAAATCCGACGCCAAAGAAGGGTAGGTTCTGCAACGACACGCCGGAGGCAGGGCCATAGCGGGCGAGGAGTGCCAACATGCCCATTTCGCCTTCATCACCATGAACAGGGGGTAGAGAGACGCCGAGTTGATAGAGACGCAAGCCTAATGCCACGAGGGTGAGCAGGGCTGCAATCGCCCAGTCAAGTCGCGTCCAACGGCCTGGTGTGTTCGGTTCTGCATCCTCAGAAGCATCTTCAGAAATAGACGAGCGGGAAAGGCTCGCCTGCGCATTGGCACGATCATGCAGAAAACCGGCTCCTAGCGTCAGCAGCAAAGCTGCTAGCCACACATAAACGCTAGACGTGGAATAGTAGTTTTGATGCGAGAGCCAACCGGCAAGGAGAGTGCAGAGCAGGGCAACAAATAGAAGTCGCCGCCAGGGTGGCCCCCATGTGCTTTTTATAAATTGGGTGAAGCGGTTGACATCTTGCTCTTGCATTGTACCCAGCCGTCCACTGGATAAGAGTCCAATCGCAACAGCACCTGTCATAATCCAGGGCATGCTGCCGGTGAGTACGCCGAAGACAACCATATTGATGGCTATGAGACCGAGTAGAAGTTGCATCCGAAACCTCTAGCAGAGTTGGCTATTACACATAAGGATCATGAGGCGAGGTGCGTGCCGCACGGTGCGGTCAAAGTCACCAAGCAAGCGAATCAGGGTGGCAAGTATGTGGCGTGACTCGGTGCGGTAGATATTGTCTAGAATCTCGCGCATCTCTTCGGCTCTCAGTTCGCTCGTCATCGGATTCCTCTAGATAAATCTGGTAAACATTCCGTCCAACATTCTGCATAGAGAACTCTACTTTTGAACAGGAAATAGCAGGAAACGTGTGCCTTCGGATTGATTCAAGTAATCAATATTTTCAGCAGAGAGAAGCACCTCAATCGAAGCGTTCAGGGGCTGAGAATTTGTGATCCGGTCGGCAATCATTGTAATTCGGTAGGCGCCTGGTTCAAAAAGCCAGTTGTCGGGGCCAATGAAGAGGCCCGTAAAATACTGCGCATTTTTTGGACTTACCAAGAATGGAGCTGAATCCCCCGTGAATACCCAGTTAAAGTTTTGATTACCCGGCTCGGGAACCCATTCTCCCTGCTCATCCCAGACAAACTCTATGCCTTGGAAACTTTGATTGATAGGCTCAACCTGTAAGCGAATCCCCGTAATGACTTCGACGCGCTCACTCATTCCCGTGCTGATAAACATCGGTTGGATATACAACACCGCGCCACCTTGTCCCCCTTGCGCTAACCGAACTTGATTGGGCATCATCAAGAGCAATTCCGGCTCATAGGTGGTGATCGCAAAGGTATAAAGGCTAATGATGAGCGAAACAACCGCGGTGACAAGGCTTACCCATGTGGTAAGCCATTCTGGTACTTGAGAAAGGAGAGAGCGTTGAGGTTTTACAGAAGGTCTTACGGGAGGTGTCTGTTCAACTGTGGCGGAATTCTGAGTTGGCGATGCGTCGCCACTGCTCGCTTTGAGGCGAGTAGGAAGAGAGTTGTTTTCTAAATCAGGCATAGCTATCTGCCCCTCGTTACCAAACTGTTGCGTCCACCAAAGAGTTATGGACCCATTGTAACTAGTGGATTGGGAACCTGCAATCTGTTCTTCACCGCCGATGCCGATCGTCGCTATCAGTCGTGGGTTGTGCAACTTTTTCATTTCTACCCGCCCATTGGGTCAACAGAGTCAACGAAATGAGGCTTGCCACCACCTGCCTGCGCCCTTATAATTGTTCTTTCGGGATGGACTCAGGCAACTCTATGAGGGAGGGTGATGATGCTAGAAAATGAACAACTGGAAAATAAACAAGGTGATACAGGTGTGCTAACCAAGTTGTTCGAGCACAACACTTGGGCCAATCTGAAACTGCTGGACTTCTGCAAGGTCCTCGCCTTCTTCCGCCAACGCGTCGCGAAGCTCGTTTACCAGTTCGTCGACTGGGATCGAAGCCGGGTCAGGGTATGCTACAGCAAAATCATAAGTGCCACGACGCACGGTTCCGAGCGGGCGACTCGGCGGCGCGTTGCGCGCAAAAAGCTGTCCAAAGTCTAGAGGAGCAGTTCCGGTCATAATAGATTCCTTATGCTTGGGTTGTCACACAATGAGTAGCGGACTATAAATTGCCGACCATAGACGGTCGTACCATGTTGTGCATTGTAGCATCAATTTCGAGGCGCAGCGAAGCCGTTTCAAAAAACGCTGTGTTGAGACGTGTGCTCAGAGTTTTCGTTCCCAACAAGAAAATGTAGGTCAACTAAATGTCAAAGTCAATCTTAAAGGCGCACAATTGTAGCTTCATTACCAAGCCACCTTATGTATGATTGCCATTAACTTTGTGCTGACATGGCAACCCTTCAAGTTCACACCCAACTGTACAGAGCAGATCGTCCACCTCGCCACCGATGCATCTCATTACCTCATCGCCACAGCCGCGTTGCCCGTTGCCAGTCATATCACTGAGGCATCCAGGGAGAGACCTTATCTGAGCCTCCGCCTCAACCTCGACCCCACCCTCGTCAGTTCGGTCATGGTCGAAGCCGATCGTTTCAGGCTTCCACCATCACTTCAAGGCGGCCACGGCAATGAGTCCCTTGCAGTTCCAAAAGCAACTGCGGCTTCAGGAGGCCCGCCGTCTCATGCTCGGCGAGCTCATTGACGCCGCAAGCGCTGGCTACCGCGTGGGATATGATGACGCCTCACACTTCAACCGTGAGTACAAAAGCCTTTTTGGCGCGCCACCGGTGCGCGATGTAGAACAGATACGAGAAGCTGCTAGGGAGAGTGTTGGCCTATGGGCCGATTGGGAGCCGGTCAGGAATGGCAAATTATAAGTACCCCTGCCCTTGCGGCTATCATCCATCAGCGCGCTGTACCTGCTCCAAAAGCGCATCTGCATCAATATGGAACTTCCATGTTGCCCAGGAACCAGT
>JBBQIG010000490.1:0-4566 GCA_038324715.1 Anaerolineae bacterium
GTGAATGTTTTTGGCACCCGTGGTGCCTTACCCGGAGTTGGATGCGTCTACTGCAAGATGGCCAGGGTCAACGGAGAGACAAAAATTCCAAACTTGAAAATTGAAGGCAAAATGGTAGTATATATAGGCAAGAGAAGCGGCGAAGTTGCGACGTTGTGTGGAATTCTATGCGGGATATGGAGCATGAATTTATTGCCTCAGCAGTAGCAGAAGCGCAGATCCGGCTCCAGCAGCACAATAAATAATTGCAATGTACAAAGCTAGTCGCCAGCTAACAGTTAACGAATATTTGAGCGCAGGCCAAGAGGCGCTTGCCAGTGGAGCCTGGGAGGAGGCATACGCTTGCTTCGAGGCAGCATTGCGCGTCGAGGAAACTCCAGAGTTGCTGGAAGGGCTGGGTATGGCAACCTGGTGGCTTGACGATGCCACCCGCACCTTCCCCGCCCGAGAACGCGCCTTCCGTCTCTATCGCCAACAAGGGGAATACCGTGGCGCGGCGCGCGTGGCTATCTATTTGGCCTATGATTTTTACTCCTTCCGTGGCGACTATGCCATTGCTAATGGCTGGTTCCAACGTGCCCATCGGCTGCTTGAAGAGGTAGACCTGGGGCCCGAGCAGGGTTTGCTCGCCATCTATGAGGGCTATCTGGCTCTGATGCTGCACAACGACATCGCTACAGCACGCAAACTTGGGGCAGAGGCAGCAGTGATAGGCCGCACAGTTGAGGTACTCGACATTGAGATGCTGGCGCTGGCGTTGGAAGGGCTGGCGCTGGTTAGTGCGGGCGAGATCGTCGAAGGGATGCGTTGTCTGGACGAATCCACGACGGCGGCGGTATCGGGGGAGTTTAGTGACTTTGACGCACAAGCGCAGGTCTGTTGCTACTTGATTTATGCCTGCGAGAAGGTTCGCGATTATGACCGTGCAGCGCAGTGGTGTGCTTATATGGAGGAAATCACCACGCGTTGGAAGTATCCGATGATGTTTTCCTATTGTCGAATGCACTACGCAGGCGTCCTGATCTGGCGCGGCCATTGGGCAGAAGCTGAGGCGACCCTGGTTGCAGCGACCAACGCGCTAATTGCCACGCGTCCTGTGGAGGCTGCGGAGGGCATTGTGCGTCTGGCAGACTTGCGCCGTTTGCAAGGGCGTTTTGATGAAGCCGCAACCCTGCTCGCACAGGCTGAGTCCCACCCATTTCGCCTGGTTGGATGGCATCTCGCGACTATTGTGCGCGCGGCTCTGGCACTTGATCAGGCTGATGCGGCAAAGGCAGTCTCCTTGGCTGAACGCTTCCTGCGTACTATTTCCGTGGAGGAGCGTACCGGTCGTCCTGCGGCGCTTGAACTGCTTGTGTTGGCCCAGACCATACGCGGCGACCTCGCTCAAGCGCAGATTGCACTGGAGAAACTGGATTCACTTGTAGCCACGGTACCTACTGAGCCGCTGCGCGCAGCCGCCAAATTTGCTGCGGGTATCGTTGCTGCTGCCGAGGGTGAACATACCAACGCTAGCCACCACTTTGAAGATGCCGTTAGTCTGTTTATGCGCTGTGGTGCCCCATTTGAGACTGCACGGACGCGCTTCCATCTTGCACGGTCAATGCTTGCCCTGGGTCAGAATCAGCGTGCTGGGGAACAGGCGCACAAAGCTTTGGATGCTCTTAATCAACTTGGCGCTGTGTTGGAAGCAACCCGTGTTGAAGCCTTTGTACGCGAGTTGGATGCCATATCCTACCCATTGAATGGTAAAAGTCTTGAACTGGCAGATCTGACATCGCGAGAGCTAGAGGTCTTACGCTTAATCGCAGCAGGCAGAAGCAACCAGGAAATTGCCACGCAACTGGTTCTAAGCATTCGCACGGTCGAGCGGCATAACTCCAATATATACCAAAAGCTCCAAATCAATGGGCCAGTCGCCAGGGCAACTGCAACTGCCTACCTCATTCGCCACGATCTGGCATAACCCTAACTCCCCTGTTTCTATCTGCAGCATTCCCGCCTACGCAGCGATCACAATCAAATATACGTGTTCTGATTACGTGTGTACACGCATCTTGCCCTCTGCATATTGGTATATCCTTCAGAGAGTCGCCGGAAGCTAAATCAATGCGCCCACACTAGCAATGCCTGCTCTGGCACACTAGGCGGATATGCAATTTAGCGAGTTAAAGCAGGAAAGGAAGGTTGGAATGCTACACCAGCGAGAACAAACAAGTGAGGATAGGATGAAACGTGGCGATAGAGCTATCTATGAGAGTGACAGAGGCCAAGTGACTGGTACGGCTGCCGAGATTTATGAGGACTTCTTTGTGCCCGCCCTCTTTCGCGAGTGGGCACCTCGCGTAGTGGATGCCGCGAGGATTCAGCCGGGTTGGCGCGTGCTCGATGTGGCATGTGGGACAGGGATTCTTGCCCGCACCGTCGCCGAGCGAGTCGGCGCAAAGGGATCGGTCATCGGTCTTGACCTCAACGAAGGCATGTTAGAGGTAGCAAGGCGCAAGGCTCCCAATATCGAGTGGCGACAGGGACGCGCCGAAGCGCTCCCCTTTGATACGCACGTCTTTGATGCCACCGTTAGCCAATTTGGGCTGATGTTCTTTGAAGACCGACGTGCTGCCCTGCAAGAGATGATAAGAGTTTTGCGACCGGGCGGTCATCTTGTCGTGGCGGTGTGGGATTCTCTCGAAAATACCCCTGGCTATGCAACAGTAGTTGCGCTCTTGCAGCGGCTCTTTGGCGGCAAAGTTGCCGATGCTCTACGTGCGCCCTTCGTGCTCGGTGATTTACAACTTCTTCAATCGTTACTCACTCAAGCGGGGATTCCCGACGCCGAAATTACTGTTGAGAAAGGTACCGCCCGCTTCCCCTCCATCCGCTCGTGGATGTACACAGATGTGAAAGGATGGACTCTTGCCGACATGATTGATGATGCTCAATTTGAGCTACTCTGTCAGGAGGCGGAACAAGTTCTGCGCACCTATACTGCGGCTGATGGCACCGTTGCGTTTAGCTCACCGGCCTATATGATTACGGCTACGAAGGCATGATGCTCCAAATTTGCCCACTTCAGCCTGCTCATCTGTTGCCATGCACGCAGGTGGGGACAGAAGATCAGCAGGAATCTATCCTAACATTTCGATGTGATAGTCGATTAACTGTGCATCCAAGCGCCACTCCTCGACATGGTTGGCGATTAGTTGCAATTGGCGATGGGCGAGCGCATGGTTGACGCTGACACATACGACCTCTAGCACGGCACGCGTGAGGACATCCTGTGCATCGGCTTCACAGATGGAGATGTTGAAGTTGCGTCGTAAGCGGGCAATCAGCGGTTTGAGAATGCTGCGCTTGCCCTTAAGACTGTCATTTAGTGGAAGGTATAGTTCTAAAGTTAGTAAGCCAACAGCCATAGGTAGTATAGGAAGAAAGTTGTGATCGCAGGGAGAGAACTGGGTATCGCATTCTCCTTGCTACTGGAATCCTCCCAAAGGTTTTGATCTTCTGGGAGGATTCTATTTCTCGACTAGCGGTGGTTGATCCATTCTGAATTGGCAAATTGCTCACGTATGAGTTCGGCTGTGCGACGCAACTCGGCAGGCGTGGGTTGGCTGCGGTTGAACTGCATATTGAGCAGATCGGTAAAGCCCTGGGTGATCGCTTGCGCCACCGCATCAAATTGCAGATGGGTATCATCCTCCGGAACGCCTAGTGCTTCCGCCAATGTACAGGCTCGGCTCACCAATTCGGCGCGTAAGCGCACCCGATCCTCATCTGGCAAGGCCAGGACATCCACTAAACGTCCAATGTCACCGACCAGAGGCAGGCTGCCATGTTGCAGGACGTAGCCTGCACGGCGGCTCTGTGCGCTGCCAATCAACTTGCGTCCATGGGCGGTGATTTCATAGGCGCTGGGAACCTCGAAGCAGGCAGCGGAGACATTTGGCCCTGCGCGTACATCCCCCGCGGCTTTGTCTGCCGCCAAGCCTACCTTCTGTAGCCCGATGAGGAGCGCATTGCTCAAACGCAAATAGGCATCCATAAGCGAGCCAGAAACACGTGGCTCATCTGCAGCGGCAGTGACTGCATAGGTGAGTTCGTCGGTATGGAGAATGGCGCGGCCCCCCGTGGGACGGCGCACAATCTCATAGCCTAGTTCGCGGATGGCATCAACATCAAGGTCAGTCATGGCTTGGTGACGGCCCAAGCTGACGGCTGGCGGATTCCAGCGGTAGAAGCGCAAGGTTGGCGGCGCATCACCTGTTGCGGCGGACTCAGCCAGGGCTTGATCCATTGCCATATTGGCCGCGCCAGAACGAGGCTGGTCATCAACAATCAAGCGCCAAACCGCAGGTGGGTAGGCCGATTCCAGATCAGAGTTGGCTTCTGGCTGGCGTGCAGTTTGCAAGTCCATATCTGAATTCTAAATTCCTATCGAGTTTCCTTAATGGTCTTTTCGCTAAGTTCACAAGTTAACCCGTAGGGTAGGCTCCCTGTGGCCTACCGACTGGAAAGCGGGCGGGCACGGCGGGAACCCTTTGGGTGCCGCCCCTACAGCTTATCTCG
>JBBQIG010000491.1:0-4551 GCA_038324715.1 Anaerolineae bacterium
CGGCATCCAAGTTGACTACAGTAAGTACAGCCCCCGCTAGATAGAATACGACCGTCAGCGCCAGCGCGTTCTCGATCTTGGGTGTCAGTTGGCGCACTCTCGAGAGTTCCAGCCGCTCGCCCACAATGGTCAGGATGAGGAATGCCGTCCAGAGATGGACTACCTGATAGACGGGTGCTCCTGCCAACCACAACAGGTTGCCCAACACCCAGCAGTATGCTCCACAGGTCATGATGACCATATAGCGTAGTGGGTGCAGCCGCAGTAGCAAGCCAAAGAGGAGGAGCAACCCCAAGCTACCTGCTGTTAGCAGCAGCTTTGCCAAGAGGGCATCACGCGCTATCAGCAGAACGAGCGCTCCGGCGGCGTTGATGAGGGGAACGGCATAGCTCCACCGATAGCGCGCTGCCAGTGCGACCGCACGTTCCAGACAGATCACCGTACCTAGAAAACCGCAGATCATCAGCGGCCCGTGGATCAGCATCCATCCCTGACTGGCACTGTCCATTTGCCAACCCAACCGCGCTAGACCTGAACCTAATCCGCCTAGAAGGGTGATCGAGACGGTCAACAGTAAGAGGAGACGGGGAAGAAAAGTGGGTAATCGTGCGGCGTTCATAGTGGCTCTCTGTCTGTTGCTTTCTGTCTTTTCACTTCGATTTGCTAATGGGGCTTTTTTCTACGACTTTTTCTCGCGCAATTCAAACATCGACAACAGCATAATCAATGGCGTTTTGGCGTAGACACTGTGTTTAAGTCGTGGTGGCATCTGTATCCAGCTTCCGGCGCTCAATTCGTGGGTGTCGCCACCTAGTGTGACAGTGGCTTCTCCCTGCACGATTTGAATGATCGCCATCTGGCTAGCCGTATGCTCGGAAAGCTCCTGCCCGGTATCAAAGCCGAACATGATGGCTTTCATTTGATCACTTTTGAAGAAGGTGCGGCTAACGATGCTATCTGGTTTGATCTCGTCAATCAACCCTGCAAGGTCGTTGATGAGAGTGTATTCCTGAGTCATAGGTTCCATTCGTGTTTAGTTGCTTTCGTTTGCCTTACGCGTAATCGTAACTCGCCACACGTCTGGACCCTCTTCATTATATTGCCAGTCGAACATGTCGGTACGTTCGTGCAAGAATTGGTAGTACAAGGGTTTTGGCGCATGGTCGTTCACAAGTTCAAATGATTCACCCGGTTGCAGTGCATCGAATGTACTGAAGATCATCGGGTGACGCTCACGTGGTTGAATGGTACGAACATCGATCTTTGTCATGAAATTTCTCCTTAGAATTTGAAATTTAATCTTTGGAACTTAACCTGAAACTACCTACTCTGTGATGCCGCAAAGCCGCCAAGCGGTTTAACACGCGGCCAAACTAGAATTACAAACATGGCAACTGCTATCAGCGTACAGAGACGCCCTGCCAATGCGAGAGTATCTAATGTGAACCAACCAGCCAAGGCGTTGAAAAGAATGCCAATGTTGAGCAGACCAAAACTCCACCAGCCTAAAGCTGTTCTGCCATAGCGACCCTCTCCGCTAAAGCGAGGTAATATCCAGAAAGCAATCCCCATCACAAACTGCATTGTCCAACCGAAGATCATGATTTCGATATGTGGATTCAGCAGTCTCCATGTCCAAGGGTAGATCGGGATGCCTTTGTGATGCAGAATCTGTGCACCGAACAAGAAGCCGATTGCCATGTGGACTAGCGAAGCTTTCACCAGCCAGACGCTTAACTTGGGCATTCTTAGCGCTCCTTGATCCGTCCCCAGGTATTTATGATGAATCCCCATCCCGCCAGCAACAAGCACATCGATGCCATTGCCACTATCCAACGCACGCTAGCTTGCGGAGCTAACACCATCATTGGCTCACCAATCGCTCGCAGCACCAACCCGACATTGAGCAAAACTAGCACTGTCCAGCCGAGCCATTCACTGCCACGAGGCTTCTCTTTCGACTGCTTGGGAAACATCCAGTAGCCAACCCCCATAATGAGTTGCGTGACCCAGCCGATGAAGAGAAAGTGGAGATAGACTGGGCGCAGTAGATGCAAGTTAGGCGACCATCCCATGACCGGCTGTGCCAGCACTGCGGCTCCCATCATCAGACCGACAGCGAAGTAGAGCAATCCAATTTTGATGAACCAGCGCGATAGGGTTGGCACGAAACTTCCTTCTCAAACAAAGCTGACTAAAAAATGTAAGGGTCGGGCAAGCGACTGGTGGGAGCCTATGCCAGTCGCTTGCCCGACTTAAATTAGTGACCTGCGTCGTCGGGACTGCCCTCGCCGTGGAAGATTGCCGGATTTTCTGCGCCTTCAGCGTAGAGATAACCCGCCAAACCACGTTCTGCACGACTCAGCGCATGGTCAACCAAGATGTATCGCCCTGGCACATCCAGCTTGAACTCGACCATCGTTGCGCCACCAGGAGCGACAAGTGTTGTCTGTACATCCAGGAGTGGTGGAGAAGTTAACGATGCCTGATCATAGACCCGGTCAAAAATTTCACCGATTAGATGGAAGGAGGAGATTGCATTGGGACCACCGACACCAAAGTAAATGCGAACCGTCTCGCCAACCTGCGCGCGCATCGCATATTCATCCAGTGTCAAAGCGCCCGCAGCTCCATTAAAGGTGAAATATTCTGCATCTTCATCTAACATCTTCTCTTGACTAAAATCCAAATGACCTGGTGTGCCAAAAGGCTGCGCGGTATAGAGTTCGCCCTGCATGATGTAGAATTCTCGATCAACCGGCGGTAGACCGCCCACAGGCTCAACCAGAATCAAGCCATACATACCACTCGTAATGTGATGTCCAATGCTAGGGGTTGCACAATGATAGACATAGAGACCCGGTTGCAGCGCCTGGAAGGTGAAGGAGGATGCTTCTCCTGGCATAAGTTGGGTGAATACGGCCCCACCCCCAGGCCCAGTCACTGCGTGCAAGTCAATCGAATGGGGTAGCTGGCTGGATGCGTCATTTGTGAGATGAAGTTCAATGGTATCTCCCACGCGCACACGCAGCATCGGCCCTGGAACCTGACCGTCAAAGGTCATATAGCGATAGGTTGTGCCGTCGGCTAAGGTGCCATTGACTTCCTTTGTCGTCATATCGACACGCAGGTTTTGTGGGCCGCGATCTCCCAACGGGGGCGGCACGTCGGCTGGATTGCGGATGATGGAGACTGCATCGGCAATGGCTGGTGCAGATGCGACCGTACTCACGGTTTGAACAGTGTTCGCATCCGTATGATCTTGTACCGCTGAATTTTCCTCCAGTGCCAGATCATCCGTGGTGACGGCTTCCCCACTAACACGCAACAGCCCTTTCATGCCGATTTCACGATGACCGGGGATCGAACAGTAATATTCAAATTCCCCTGGTTGCGTGGCGACAAACTCCACTGTGACAGTTTGTTCGTCCAGTGTCATGTGCTCGGTGTGTACACCGAACTCGTCAATCTTTAAGTCATGTAACACGGGATCGCCATTGATGACGGTGATGCGGACAGTATCGCCTACATTGGCTTTCAATTCCGGGTTAACAAGACCGTCAATGTCGCCACCTACACCCACAAATGCCATAGCTGGGGTGCCCCCAACTTCTGTTCGCAGCGTGTATTCAACAACTTGTGCTTCTACACTTATCTCCGCCTGCGCAACTGCAACGGTTTCGGCTTCGGCTGAAGGCTGCGTCTCTAAGGCGACTGCCTGATTGGGCATGAATCGAATGGTAATCGGCAACATCACCAGTAGCAGAATGGCTAAAGCGACAACTAGACCCGTTACAACATTGGGATTAACTTTCCTTTCCATCTTGAAGCTCCTCGTTCGAATAGTAGGACATGATTAAGAACGGTAGTTCTATAGCACCGACTGGGCAAACATCCTCACAGGCAGTGCAATATGTGCAAAGGTCAGGGCGTACCAACATGGCTTTTCCCGCCACTTGGCCTAATGCCTGGGTGGGACAGCTCTCCACACATTTGGCACAGCCGGTGCATTTAGTTCGGTTGATTTGTGGCATCCATTGCATGGTCATAAGAGTCGCACTTTCAGCTTATTTGCGTCCGAGTTCGCCACCTGTGCGTTCTGATCTCATCTGGTCTGTGCCTTGCAAGAAGCTAACAAAGACCAATTCCTCATTCAGGGCCTGCACAGTATGGGGTTCATCCGGCTCAAAAATGAGCAAGGAACCAGGGCCAAACTCTTGTTTTTGACCATCACCCCCCGCAAAGATGCCGTGTCCCTGTAGAACGACAACATAAAAGGGTGAGCCAGGTACCTTATGCTCCTCAATTTGCTGGTTGGGCTTGAGCATCCAGCGCAAAATGCGACTATTTTGATCCACTAAGATTGGCTGGGCAAAGGGTATCGGCTCATGGAATTCAAGCCCTTCTAACAATTGATTAGATTTCATAAGGTATTCCTCCCGCTACAATGTTTTGCAAACTATTGGTAAGGGGCTGTGACAATTGTTGAACTGATCATCAGGTCGCAAATCACGATTCCCCTACCTGTTTATAGTTCCAGGATAGCGGGTC
>JBBQIG010000492.1:0-4549 GCA_038324715.1 Anaerolineae bacterium
AAGCTGATACTCGATGTGAAGTAATGGCGCGCCTGCTGGAAGACCTTCGTAGGACTCAGCCACGCGTCGAGCACCACTGATCCAACTGATGAGGAACGCCATAGCATTGCCATTCGTCCAACCAGGTCGATTGACAAGTTCTTGGACAACTGCAGTAAGATCGGGTGTGCGCTGTACCGGGGTTGCCGCGCCAATTGTTGGCCACGCTAGAATGTCCCAGGTTACGCTTGCCGTTGTGCGAGGGCGTATGGAGATGTCGGAGATATTATAGGGGGTTGCGGCAAAAGTCGCGGGATTATCTGTTCCTTGACCCTCAATTAAAACGGAATGAGGCAATGAACTGTCATTTTCGTCCACTGTGAATTGGACGTAGGCCTTGGTGATCGTGGCCCCTCTTGGAACCGTAAGACCTGGGAAGCGAATGCCTACAAGCATCCGTCTCAAATTGCCAGTTGCTCCATCGTTTCCTAGTGCCAGATCCGTGTGAGTTGTAAGAACAGTGCCTATGGCGCCATTCGCCACGACCTCTTCTGCATCGTCTGAACCTACGGAAATGCGGGTCTCACTAACGATCGTTCCATCTGTTGCGGTTACAGAGATTGATACGTCGGCAGTGGCTCCCAACTCGCCATCATTGGCAGCAAGTCTGAGCACATAGGTTCCTGCTGCCGAGAAGGTGGCTGTGGTACTTGGAGCGGCATTATTGGCAAAGACGACGTTTCCTGGGCCGCTGACCTTTGTCCATAGCGAGGTTACGCCAGGAGAAGCGGGGATACCATCATCGGTGACAGTTCCAGTAAGGTGTGCCGACGCATCCAGGCGAACGGTTGCATCTGCAGTAGCAGTGACCACAGGTGCGCTGTTGCCTGGTGTGACCGAGCCTGCCGACACCTCATAGATCGCGCCGTCAAGAGGTTCGGAGGGATTGGTATCATTATCGATACCTCGATCGGTGATGTAGAGACTCATGACAGCTGGGTTCATGCTTGATGGCGCTCTGATAATACCGGCTGGCGTTCTCACTCCCGATCCCGAGCGAATGACAGATACATCAATAAGACGTATCAGAGCCCCGCTTGTTGTCACTTCCGCAACTTTTGTTTTGTTGCCACCGGCTATGTAAAGAGTGCCGTTAATTGAGTCGTAGCCAATGCCTTCCATGTCAGTGATGGTGTGTTGGGCGGTGTCAAACTGAGTGACGACATCATCACCGCCTGGTGGCAGACCGTCAAAGATACCATTGTTGCCGGAGGAAATAACATAAACTTCTGCATTCATTCCATCTGCAACATAGAACGTTGGAGGATTGTTAGAGTAGGCAATATCTTCTGGATCCGAAGCACCATATGGTCTGGTATCGAGAAAAGTGCGAATATCATCGAGCGTTCCATAGTCCCCATCAGGCCCAGGATTGACAGTGTATATGCCATCATCATCATCGCTGATGATATACAGGTGTCCGTTTTCCTGGTTATACGCGATACCGGTTGGCTCGTCAGTGAAGCCGGGTGGTGTACCCTTAAAGGCTGTTGTAAAAGTGTACACCAAAGAAGGCGGGTTTGCTCGCGTGATTTCGAATATGTTCGCACCCTTATAATGGGCTGGCATCTCCTCGATCTCGGAATCGCTGAAGAGGAAATGGTCGCTTGACTCAATGTAGGCAATGCCCGACGTGTCACCACTGGGTGTGGGGAAGTCTCCTGTGTAAATCGTCTGCACTAAAGTGGCTGTGGTTGCAACCGCAGTTTGGGCAATTGCAGGGGGGGCTTGGAAGGACAATTCCTTGATCAGACCGCCTTCTGTTCTGGCAATTGTCGCCTGGCTGCCACCACGGAGCAGTGGCAAGAAGAATTGGTTTGCCGATGGGTTTACTTGTGGGCCAATTTCAGGCACTGAAACTGGCGCGCCTGAGCGGTGCACGATATAGAGGCTCATCTGCTCTGGATCGTCTGTATTGTCGCCGCTGGGAGCGAAGACCATGGCTTGTGGAGTTCGGATAAAGAATTCCTCTGTGTCTCGGACAGAGACAACCTCACCACTTGCCGTCAGTTCAAGAACTTCATTGTTGCTAGGACTCAATACAAAGAGATGCCCCGTCGCTGGATCGATTGCCAATCCTCGGGCATCCAATACTCCTGGGATTTGCAGCGCAATTTCAGAGATTCGGCCATCGTTCAGTGCTGCTGTTCCTTCGAAACTGCCCGTGGAACCAGGGGCAACCTGCACGATGCGTGGCCCCACTGCGTCCAAGATTAGCAGCAGACCGTCGGCAGCCATTGTCATGCCCTGTGGACTTTGGAGACCAAATTCTTGCACATTCACGCGGGTCATTGTGTTGGGATCTGGCAAGTTGTTTGCACCTAACTTGACCTCAACCAGCTCATTGCGTGCGGCGTCCAAGATAAGTACGCGTTTGGCAACAGGATCATAGACCACGTTATTTAGCTTGCTGATGCTTGTCTCGAGGGTGACCGACCCGACTACGTCTTCACCCGATGTTACAAAGAAAAGCTCAACTGCATTGCCACTCTCCTCAGTCAGGCTGGATTGCTCCAACACCAAAAAGAGATCCGCCTCAGGAAGATAAGTAATGCCTGTAGGATTGGGAATGCCTTCCTTGCCAACTTCTATGTCGCGCACTTCGCGTACATAGCCAGCGCTTTCTTCGCTCACTTCTGGGGTGCTAGTTTGTGCCCATACTGCTGTTTCTGAGCCTAGTGTGCAGAGTATGAGGAAGGCCACAAGAATAAATCGATAGACACTTGTTTTTACTTTGGGACTTCGCATGGGATCTCCTAAATTGTTTATTCTTTGATGAGGTGTGCATACCCTGCTACCTCGGAAAGTTATACTGAAAATCTACATAACGGTGTTTCTGACACCCCTACAATGGGTGACAGAGCGCAACTTGCAGCCTCAAAGCGTGTAAGTTGTAGCGCAAGTTGCGTCTACCCAGAAGGTGCCATGACCCACATTCGTTTAGCTAGACATCCTTAAAGCTTTACCTCATGTGGCAGTGCCATGAATGGCAACATGATGTATGCGTGAGGGTATTTTGAGTGCAGTGAGAGGGAAGATTTACCCTAATGTTACGTACCTTTTCCTTGTATTGCCACGCTAATTGTGTGGAACATGATGTAAATATCTAACGCAACAGAGTAGTGGGAGACATAATGGCAATCATATTCAAGCTTAATGCGAGCATCTTCCACGCTATTACCATAGTCATACTTAACCTGTGCCCAACCCGTTAAGCCGGGCTTGACCAAGAAGCGCGTGCGATAGAAGGGAATCTGCTTCTCTAATTCCTCTACAAACTCAGGGCGCTCTGGGCGAGGGCCTGTAAGACTCATTTCGCCACGGAGTATGTTGATCAACTGCGGCAGTTCATCCAGGTGACTCTTGCGCAAGAAACGCCCGATTGGGGTAATGCGCGGGTCGCTATCTGTTGCCCATCTGGGTTTGCCATCCTTTTCAGCATCTTGATACATGGTCCGAAACTTGAGTATGGTGAAAAGTTCTCCTGCATACCCACAGCGTGTCTGCCGGTAGAAGATTGGTCCATCCGAACTTAATTTCACCAGAATAGCGAGCAGTGGAAATAGGAGTAACAAAACAGGTAGGGCCAGGATGATCAAGGTCCAATCAAGCACTTGCTTGCTGGCTAGCTTCATCCGGCTAGCTGGTTGTTGCATGGCATTGAACATCCAAACAGGATCAACGTGATCGACAGGTATCTTGTGGCATAGCTTGTCGAAAAAATCTGGTAGCCAAAACACTTGCATGCCATTTACCTGACACTCAAGTAGGGAATGGGCCAGATCCTCATCCATTTTGTACTCAGTGGCGACAACAATCGTGTCGATCGCAAGTCGCTCTGTCAGGCTGGTTAGCTTTTCGTCTGACGACCAAACGGGCAAGCCATTTGCTGTTGTCCCTGGTGAATCTGGATATTCTCTGACATAGCCCTGTACTTCGTAGCAAAGATTGGGCATTTGTTTAGTCAGTTTGGTCACTGCTTGAGCACGTGCCCCATCACCCAGAATTAATGTACGGTGTTGAAAACGTTGGGCGTTAGAGATCGACGCATATAAGATGCGCGATCCAGAGACTGCAAGCAAGGAACTCGCTATCCAAAATGTTGGGAACACGCCGTTTGTACTTACGGGCAACAAAAACAGTGTACTAAGCCCCAATGTGGCGAGGACTAGCCCACTCGTTATGAGCGCATTTTTTCCAACCGATTTCAAGTCACGTGCCCGAAAAGGATCATAGAGATCATTGAGTGAGGCAAAGAGACCCCATCCCATTAGCATGACCGCAAATTCGTATCGCAAGGGAAATAGAGTTAACTGGCTGCCATCTTGTGCATAAGTAGACCCAACTATATGGTTGCCCAAAGCGACAACAAACAAGACTACGATGTCGTTCAGTATGAGGAATACTTTTTGCGCAATGTCGGGGATCCGACCGTATGAAAAGAGAGGTGCTTTGGTGTTGGCGAGAGTCTGCTTATCAATGGTAGACATGATTTAAATCCCTATGCATT
>JBBQIG010000493.1:0-4539 GCA_038324715.1 Anaerolineae bacterium
TATGCCCGTAGATATTACTGGACGAATGTTTCGGACGCGGGTTCAATTCCCGCCATCTCCACCTCATAAGACGGCTCAGCCTTTGTGCTGGGCCGTTTTATTTTATAGATGATTGATGTATAGTGTGTAGGACTGTCTGAAGTTGATCCTGTGGACTCACCGAATGGGTGGGCTTATATCTGACCTGAAGGTTTGAGGTTACGGATTAACCTAACGATTGACCTGCAGCATAAATAATAGCTGAATGACAGGAGCTACTTGTGTTTTGGACTGATATGACCTATTTAAATCGAGGGAGTGAGCGCCAGCGTGATGCGTTTCGCGTGATGATCGAGCTTGACCTGTTTAGTCTCTTGGGGGAGTTTGACCCCATGTTGGCAGGAACTTTCCCGCTGGGTCTTGAAAACGAGGAAAGCGATTTGGACATTCTCTGTTATGCCGAATCATTAGAGCGCTTTGCTGAAGTCGTAACGTTTGCCTATGGCAATGAAGATGATTTTGCAATTCACTATACAACGAAGAATGATCTGCCGACAGCGATTTGCACCTTTCGCGCCCAGGGTCTACCTGTTGAGCTTTTTGCCCAGGCGCGCCCGACGGAGGAGCAAAATGCCTATCTCCATATGGTGGCAGAGGCACGTCTTTTGCGCGAAGGGGGCGAGGAGGCAGTGCGGGTTATACGGGATTTGAAACAGGAAGGGATGAAAACCGAACCTGCTTTTGGGCAGTACTTCTGTCTGCCGGATGATCCGTATGAGGCACTGGCTGCGCTGGCGGATGTCTCGGCAGAGGAACTGAGCGAGGTCGTGATTCAAGCCAAATTTGGCCGGCGCAACAGCCCGATGAAGCTGAGCGCGGTCATGGAAGCCTAGCCGGAAAATTTGATTCGCGATGAGCCTATTTCCCTTGAATGATGGCGAAGTAAATCCCACAACCACTCTTAGTTCCACGCCTAATGCTTACGATTTAACGCCCTATATTGATCTCTCTTATGTGAGTACCCACCCCGACCGGCTTGCCACGATGGCACGCCTGTTGGGGCGGCAGCCTGCGCCTGTGGAGAATTGCAGGGTGCTAGAGGTGGGCTGTGCGGCTGGGGGCAATTTATTGCCGATGGCATATCAACTGCCAGGGGCTGAGTTTGTGGGCATTGATTATTCGGCAGGGCAAATTGAGGATGGGACTCAGCGGATTGCCGCTTTGGGTCTTAGCAACATGCAGTTGATCTGTGCCGACCTTGCCGACCTTGTGAATCCTGCGGAGTCGGGTGCGGAGGATGGGCGTGACGAGGCGCTGGGGAGTTTTGATTATATCATTGCCCACGGGGTCTACTCGTGGACTCCGCTGCCTGTGCGCGATGCGTTGTTGGCACTCTGTAGGCGGGTGCTGCGACCGCATGGTGTGGCTTACATTAGTTATAACACCTATCCTGGCTGGCACACACTAGTGTTCTGTCATGCATGAAATGATGGAAATAAATCGGTGCCCGGACCGGCATTTATCTCTGAAAAAAACGGCTTTATATCCGAAACCTTTTCTATCACATGACGATTGACAGGACACTAGTATGGTTCACCACATCCTGTAAAATGGAACCCGAAACCTCAATGTTGAGAAAGTTAGCGATCCGTGAAATCTCTTGGCCTGGGTCCGTCAGCATATCTTCATAGTGCACGAACAGGATGTTATCAAGATGACGGTATTCCCACCATGTTTGTGCGTGGTGCATATTGCCCCAGTACGGATACCCTTCCTGCTCCCACGCAAACCAGCCGCGGCTGATCCACTCTTGCCAGAACGGGTGAATATCCTCTGGACAGCGGGGAAAGGGCGCGCCAGGCAGATTCGGGTCATCATTGAGCAATGCGTAGAAATCGTCCTCATAGGAAGAGTAGTGATTCCACAGTGACATAAACACATCTCTGGGATCACGACCAATCACCAGATACTTCACCTGTTGATAGAACGGCAGGCCGTCTAATGGCAGATGTGTCTTAAGAAAACGGCGATGTGGTTGCACCACCAGTCTGTGATGCATCTCCTCCACCGGTCCTCCCCAGCGGGCGTCTAACCAGATGCTGGAGCGAGTGTCAATCTCAGGCAAGTATGCCTGGCTCACTGTGCCTGTCTGCATCATGGCGTGAACAATGAGCTCGCGTACAATGCTTTGGGTCCATGTAGTGCCGGATTTGATTGAGGTAGAGATGACAATATCATCATCGCGCGGAACAAAACTTTCCCAGCGCAAGCTATCTAGATGATGATTCTGATAGGTGTGTTTAACCTTCGGTAGCATAAAGGGGATCTCCTGTACCTCAGCATATCTTAGCATATCTTAGCAGGACGTGTGTGATATCATCTAGTATAGCCGTGCTGTTAGGCAGGCACAACTAACCACAAAAAGCCCCCAATTTTGAGTGACTGCGAGGATGGTTATTAGCCCCATGACGTATGGTAAACCATCTGAGGTTGACACATCAGAACTCCATTGGTACTATCATGATACCACCTCAACGGTAGCGGCTATTGATCCTCGTCTGTTGGAATACATACCCAACCGCACCAGACCGCACCAGTTCAGATAAAACTTGTATCAAGACTCGTTTTATAGCACCCAAACAAAATCTAAAACCAGCGAAAGATAGGAAGTAATGGAATATCGACAGTTGGGCAAAACTGCGCTAAACGTCAGCTCCATAGGCTTGGGCTGTGTAACCTTTGGGCGTGAGATCGACGAAGCCACCGCCTTTAGCGTCATGGATCATGCGCGCAGCCGTGGCATCAACCTCTTCGACACGGCTGAAGCCTATGGCGGCGGAGCCTCAGAGACAATCGTCGGACGATGGCTCAAAGAAGGTAACAACCGTGCCGAAACCATTGTATGTTCCAAGGTAAGCGGCAACCTAACGGCTGAACGAATTCTCACCTCCGTGGAAGCCAGCCTGCGCCGCCTGGATGTTGAAACAATTGACCTCTTTCAACTTCACCGTTTTGACCCTGACGTGCCAATGGAAGAAATGCTAGAGGCACTTAACCAGATCGTGCAAAAGGGACAGGCTCGTTACATTGGATGCAGTAACTTTGCCGCATGGCAACTGGCAAAAGCGCTGTGGAAACAAGAGGTCAACGGCTGGGCGCGCATGGAGTCGGTTCAACCTCCCTATAGCCTTGCTGACCGAAACATTGAGCGCGAATTGCTGCCACTCTGTGCGGATCAACAAGTAGGGGTCATCTCCTATAGTCCCCTCGGTGCAGGTTTTCTCACAGGGAAATATCGTCGTGAAGGTGAAGTGCCCAAGGGGGCGCGCTTTGATGTAATGCCTGGTCATCAAGCCATCTACTTCACTGATGCCGGATGGCGAGTTGTTGAAGGCTTACGCGCCAAGTCCGAAGAAATGGGCACAAGTATGCCCCATTTGGCTCTTGCCTGGGCCATTGGTCAACCAGGAATCACCTCTGCTTTGATTGGAGCGCGCAACATTGCCCAAGTCGATCAAGCCTTTGAGGCAGAATCAATGGGCCTCAGCGACGAAGTGCGCACTGCTTTAAGCGCCTTGTGACGCGTGGTTGAGACTCCTAATCTTCCAATAAAAACAAGTTTCAACTCTCTGCGAGCAGCGCCGAGCTTGCTCGCAGAGAGTTGAAAAGTGGTACTGAGCGACTACACCATTGTGTTAATCGTCAGAGGTCAAAAAATGCAGGTTGACACTGCTTCACGGCTAAGGTATAGTGGTTCTACCAGAGAACCGGTGCACACTGTGCGTGCACAACATGTAATGGTGATCCACGACATCTATGTCGATTCTTCGTCCACTTTCACGCGATACCTTAACCAAGCAGGCTGCGGATACGTTGCGCCGTTTCATTCTTTCCGAAGGAATGAAAGCCGGTGATTCGCTACCCAGCGAACGCGAGTTGAGCGATATTCTCTCCGTAAGCCGAAATATCGTGCGCGAGGCGTTGACTGTCTTGGTGGCTGAAGGTCTGATCATCAAAAAACCAGGCAGCGGCATCTTTGTTACCGACTTCGATCCTGCCACGGTTATGCCGCAGGTTGCCGTCAACATTGACTATGACAGCAGCCACCGTAACGCCCTCAGCGAAGCGCGTGCCGCGGTAGAATTGGGCGCAGTGGAATTGATGGTCTCACGCATCACCAGCGAACAGATCGATCAACTAGAGCGTGTCAATCAAGAGCTAGCACTCAAATTGCAACAGAACCGCAGCACGATCCGGCATGACATTGACTTTCATACTATTCTCTTTCAAGCCACCCACAATCAAGTGCTGGTCGATCTGATTCCACTTCTCGTTGAATACTTTCGCCTAACTGTGGCGCAAAGCCCAGCCATCATCCGCCACAATGCAACTCGCATCTACAGTGAACACCAACAAATCATTGATGGATTACGCAAGAGGAACGTTGGCTCAACGCGCAATGCCCTCCTTGCCCACCTGGACCCACCAGGCACTTCTCCCTGGCGGCAAAACAACAGCAATTCATCGGATTAACTGCGCGCAGTAGATTAAAAACGAAAC
>JBBQIG010000494.1:0-4538 GCA_038324715.1 Anaerolineae bacterium
CAACGCATCCTGAAACTCGGCGTCTTCCTCAACTTTGACTGCTTGACGAGCAGCTTGTAGGGCATATAGATTCATACCAACTTGCAGATATAGATTGGCTAACAGGCTCGATACAGATGGATCTGAGCTAATTTTTTGGACGTTTTCAAAGCAGGCAATTGCTGCCCACGCGTCGCCAAGGGCTATAAAGGCTGTCCCTGCTGCAAAGTGTAGTTCGGCAGCACGCGGATGGCGTGCAAGCGGATCTTCCAGGAGTTGAAGAGCTTCTTCCGCTTTGCCGGTAGTGATAAGGTCGGCTGCACGCGACGTGATTGCCTCAAGGTTAATGGGGGGTGAACGAAACCAGCCCGATCCAGTTCCTGTCCCACGTTTGTTTTTAGCTTTGCGCTTGCTCATTTTCTACCCCTCTTGCGCTAGGTTTACGAATTCTGCGCTAGATCTCTAGAGTTACCTTATTCTCCAAATTTATCATGGCTACAGATATTTGCAAGTAAATCTATCCATAATTGTTTCTGTTCCAATGATTTCGGCTAGCGATAGCAAAGCTAGTAGGCTGTGTAAAACGAGGATTTTGCACGGGTAGGGGTAACTGGGGATGGAGCGGTGTAGCCCTCCTTGGAGCGGGGAGCCGTTTGAGCCGCTCCAAGGAGGGATTGCAGCATACTGCTTAGGCGACCAGGGGTTCGGTCATTTCAACGGGCGTGAGCCAGCCCCACTTGTCTTCGAGTTCACCACGGATAATGCCAAAATAGACATCTTGGATGGCCTTGGTGATGGGGCCGCGACCGCCGTTGCCTACTGCCAAGCGATCAACTGAACGCACAGGGGTAATTTCGGCGGCGGTGCCTGTGAAGAAGATCTCGTCTGCCAAGTAGAGCATCTCGCGCGGGATGGTCATCTCTTTGATCTTGTAACCGAGGTCTTGGGCGATGGTGCTGGCACAATCGCGGGTGATGCCGCCCAAGATGCTGTTGCCCAAGGGGGGCGTGTAGATGTCGCCCTTGTGGATAAGGAAGATATTTTCGCCGCTGCCTTCGCTGACATAGCCGTGAATATCGAGTGCAATGCCTTCTGTAAAGCCGTTGTCCTTGGCTTCCATGACAATGTTTTGGCTGTTGACATATTGCCCCCCGATTTTGGCAAGGGCATTGAGGGTGTCGGGAGCCATGCGTCGCCAACTGCTCACCTGGACATCAACCCCCTTTTCCAAGCCTTCGGCACCAAGATAGGAACCCCACGGCACGGTGGCAACAATGGCATCGACTGGACAGCCGCGACCATCTACGCCGAGGGTGTTGTAGCCGCGGAAGAGAAGGGGGCGCACATAGGCGCTGCGGTGTTTGTTGGCGCGCGCCACATCTGCCGTGATCTGCATCCATTCATCAATGTCGGTGATGGGCGAGGGAATGTGTGCAACCTTGGAGCTAAAGAGCAGTCGCTCGTAATGCTCGCGTCCGCGGAAAATGGCAGGGCCATTCACTGTTTCATAGATGCGGATGCCTTCAAAGGCGCTGCTTCCATAATGAAGCGCATGTGTAAAGACATGCACAGTGGCTTCGGCCCAGGGAATAATCTTCCCATTCATCCAAATATAGTCGGCCTGCATTGCAGCCATTTGTTATTTCTCCTTAATTCACTTTAGCTATCTACTTTAAATTTTGCGTAACGCGGTCGCAGGGTTGTGCGAGGAAAGAGGCATTAATTGTTGGTCATTATACAGGCAGAGGGGAATTGTTGGAAAAGGAAACCTTGAAAAATATGGGTGAAAAATATGGGTGAAAGAGAAGAGGACAAAAAGAAGAAGCCACCTGCAACCTTTCAGTTGTTGGTGGCTTCTTTGGTGATTTGCTTGAGCCTGCTAAAGACTAGGTTAGAAGGCTGTCAATTGCTTCCGTCAATTCTCCCAATGTGGCGGCGATGACTACGTTGTCACAGAGGGGGGCATACTTTGTCATGTCGCTATCACCACTGCCCCAGAGCATGGGTGGTTCAGGGTTGAGCCAGATGGTGCGGCGGCTGCGGCGAGCCATTGTCTGAAAGAGATTCAGGCGCGGATTGTTGTAATTGTTGCGCCCATCACCCACCATGATAAAGGTGGTGCGACCATCAATGGTGTCCATGTAGTCGCTTGCGAAGTTCTCCAGGCTATAGCCCAAGTCCGTGCTGTAATGACCGGGTGGCATACGCACCAACACTTGATTGATGGCATCCTTGGCTTGGCGTCCTTCAAAGTCGGGTGAGATATATTCAAGGTGGTCAATGAAGGCAAATGCGTGTGTCTTCGTGACCAAATCCTGAAGCGCATAGACGAGACTGAGCATCAATTCTGAGCAGGGACGCATGGAGGTGCTGATGTCACAGATGACAACGAGCTTGGGCTTGAGGCGATGGTCGCGGTGCTTGATCTCCATTGGTACGCCACCATGGCGGAGATTGGCACGAATGGTTGCCTTTGCATCCAGTTGGCCCGTTTTGGCCCGCTTCTGGCGCAAGGCGATGCGGCTGCGTAGCCGGTTCGCCAGTTTGCTCACCTCACGGCGCAAGCGATCCATGTCTCGATCGGAAAGCGCACCAAAGGGGCGATCCATTAATTCCTCAACGCCATCATCAGGGCGCTGTTCGCTCATGTTTTCAGCAATGCGCTGTCCTGCATATTGACTTACTTGGTCTTGCATGGCCTCTTGGTTGGCGCGAACCAGTTGGCGCATCTGATCCAGCCGTTCTTTGCTCATCCCCATTTGGCTCATCAATTCCATCAACTCGCGCATGGCATCACGCACTTCGTCAAAGCGCATGGCACGCATCATGCGACGCGCCATCCAATCTTGATAGCGCAAATCATCGGTGCGGTTCAGCCCGGTCATTTGCCCTAACTGTTGTAATTCTTCAGGCGACAACTGTTCGCCGCGCAGCAGCTTTTCCATCATCTCGCGCAGTTGCTCGCTGAACATACGCAATGCTTGGGCCAACATTTGTGCTTCTTCGGGCGACATATCTTCTGTCGCGTCTTGCATGGCTGGCTGCTGGTCGGAACTATCAAAAAAGAGGGGGAAAAGTTCGTCAAAGACCGGTAGACTACTTGCATCCTTGATCAGCGTGGCGCGCAGGCTGAGACGGAATGCCTCGCGTTCCTGTATGCCCAGATGCTCTACGGCACGAAAGGCATCGGCACTTTCAGCCAGACTCACACGCACGCCCCCGGCGCGCAGTGCAGAGATAAAGCGGACAATACGATCTTCCATCGGCTAATTTCCTTATTACAGCCCTATCTTCGTGCCATTCTGTGCCATGTGGTTGACAGGCTTTATGGCGTGAAGTAGGCTGCCAGAGCAGAGACATCCTTACGGTACTGGCTTTGTGACACTGGTTCGTGAAACTGGTTTATTCTAATTGGTTTAGCGATATGGACTTAGGTCGTCCTCATCCACGCTGACACCTTTGGAAGAGATCTGGAGGCGGCGGCGCACCTTTAACAGGTCGCTTTCATGCTTGAGCAAGACACTCATGGTATCTTCTAGCGTCTTGGCATCTAGTGTCTTGGCGTTGAGCGCCACCAGCGACTTGGCCCAATCGAGTGTTTCGCTGATGCTGGGCGATTTACGTAGATCAAGATCGCGCAAGCGTTGTACCAAGGTAACGGCCTGTTGGGCCAACTTTGCGTTCAGTTCTGGCACCTTGAGCCGCACCACGTCCAACTCTTGTTCGATATTGGGATAGCCAATAAAGAGGTAGAGACAGCGACGTTTGAGCGCCTCGCTCAGTTCGCGCGTGTTGTTGCTGGTGAGGATTACCAGCGGGCGATGTATAGCGACGAGTGTGCCTAATTCAGGAACGCTTACTTGGAAGTCGCTCAGGATTTCCAGCAAGAATGCCTCGAATTCCGCATCGGCACGGTCGATCTCGTCGATGAGCAGCACGGTAGGCTCTTCACTCAAGATGGCCTTGAGCAGTGGACGTTGGAGCAGAAAGCGCATGGAGAAGAAGACATCTTCTTCTTGCTCCAGCCGATCTGCTGCTGCGCTTAGGCTGGTGGCTCCAGCAAGCGTTTCTTGTAGCTTGTCGCGGAGAAGCTGGGTATAGAGAAGTTGCTTGGCATATTCCCACTCATAGAGCGCTTTGGTCTCATCAAGTCCCTCATAGCATTGAAGACGGATGAGTTGGCGTCCCGTGGCACCGGCAATGGCCTTGGCGAGTTCAGTCTTGCCAACACCCGCAGGGCCTTCGGTGAGCAGAGGTTTGCCCAACTGTTGGGCCAAATAGACAGTGGTGGCGATTTCGTCGCTGGCAATATACTGTTGTTTACCCACAGCTTCTTTAACTGCCTGGGGGGACGCATACGATTGGTGTTTTGACACAGGAGAATCTCCTCGGAACAGGGAAAAAGCGGGCTGACCACAGCGGAGAACGCTGTAGACAAGCCTGCATCACATGTAGTGCCTCTTAACAAGAATAACAGGATCCAACCCAACAGCAAGATCGAGTGTACCGCATGAATCGGGGCTTTGTAAACCAGCTAAAAGGGCAGGATAAAGATTTCA
>JBBQIG010000495.1:0-4536 GCA_038324715.1 Anaerolineae bacterium
AGTGAGATAGAATCCCCTCCCCATCGACTATCTTAACCTAACTTAGGTGCGTAAGCTTACTCAGCCACGGCTTCCATAAAGTTTTGCTTTGCGTTGTTCAATGCCTCGGCGCTGGCAGGGAAATAACCAGCGTCAATAACTTCTTCATTTACATAGGTCAAGTAGAAATTGATGAAAGAGGCCACTTGGGGCTTCTCGTTCATAACCGTCGCATCTGAATAAATGAAGAGCGGGCGAGCCAATGGATAGGTACCATTGTCTACATTCTCTGCACCAGCTTCCACACCCTCAACATCGACAATCCCCAACAGGTCAGCATTTTCTTCGTAGTAAGCAAACCCAAAGTAACCGATTGCGTTCGCATCACCTTCCACACCCTGCACAAGTACGTTGTCGTCTTCGCTCAATTGCAGGTTAGCAGCATCCAACAACTTGGCAGCACCTTCATCGCCATAGGCTTCTTCCATTACAGCTTCAATAAAGTAATCGTAGGTGCCGCTATCTGTGCCTGGGCTAAAGCGCAGGATTGGCTCGTCGGGCCAGCTTGGGTCAACATCGCTCCAGTTGGTCACATCTGCCGAGAAGATCATGGCAAGTTGTTCAAGCGTGACATCGGTCAAAAACTCGTTGCCTGGATTGATAACAATTGCCAACGCATCGGTGCCAACGCGGAATTCGATGGGTGTGCGCCCAATAGCTTCACAGCTAGCAACTTCCTCATCATCGATGGGACGGCTTGCATTGGCAATGTCACTCTCGCCGGCAACACAGAAGCGCTCGAAACCACCACCAGTACCCACACTGTCAATTGTGATGTTGCCAGCGTAACCTTCATCATTAAATCGTTCAGCCATTGCCTCAGTCAACGGGTAAACCGTGGAACTACCAGCGCTAATAATATCGCCAGTAACTTCCAGAGGATTCACTTCTGGCAACGTAACCTCGGCACCTTCTGCTACAGCCTCTTCAGTTGTGGCTTCTTCAGTTGTAGCCTCTGTTGCTTCAGCTTCAGGGGCTGTTGTCGCAACAGGAGCCTCAGTCGCTGCGGCGGCAGGGGCTTCCGTAGTCGTAGCTGCAGGCGCACAGGCAGCCAGCATCATTGTTGACGCTACGAACAAAATTCCAATTACACGTTTCATTTTCTTCTCCTCAGCTCATTCTTTGTCTTTTTGATGTATCACGCTGACGTATCACGGCTCATCACTCTGTTATCCGCCATCAAGGCCACAGACCAGTAACTATTTTGGTGCAAAACTTACTCTTTCCTGGTCTGCAAACAGCTCCGGCCTGCAAACAGTGGTCACAGCTACATGACGTATCTACATCATAAAGCGAGGCAGTTAACAAATTGCATCAAATCTCTTCAACAGATCGTTAAAGGAATGTAAACAACTGATTAAATAGCTCACTTTAGCTGCCAAGGGGATAGGTGCTGCGCCTAATGGATGGCAGTGAACGGATAGAACTGCCATCAAGGAGGGTGGGAGCTTTTTCATCCAGTGGTACTTCCATGCCAACTTCAGGCTCCGCCCGCGGCATGGTGAAATAAAAGATACTTCCCTTGCCTTCACGGCTGATAGCCCAAATCGTGCCCCCATGTGCTTGGACAATATGCTTGGCAATTGCTAGCCCCAGCCCCGTGCCACCCACAGCGCGCGAGCGATCTGTTTTGAAAAAGCGTTCAAAGATGCGCGGCAGATCGTTGGTAGCAATTCCACTTCCCGTGTCTGCAACTGAGACCATTACGTTCAACGCATCGGCGCTGGCATCCACCGTAATTGTGCCTTCCGCAGGTGTAAACTTGATGGCATTTTGTACCAGATTGGTCACCACCTGATGAATCCTTCCGGCATCAACCAAGACCAGTGGTAACTCACGTGTCACCGTCACCTGAAGGTTTAGCTGGTTTCGTTCAGCTTGTGCACGCAGCCGGTCGACCGGTGGAACAATTGCGGCATGGGGCAAGACTGGATTCAAACGCAAAGGCACCTGACCAGATTCGATGCGCGAGAGTTCAAGCAATTCCTCTACCATCTGGGTCAATGCATCGACCTCGATCTCCATCCGATCCAGAAAATGGGCCGCTGCCGGGGGGTCATCCAACGCACTATCGCGCAACGTCTCGGCCAAGGCGCGCAGCGATGCCAGAGGGGTACGCAGTTCATGCGAAACATTGCTAATAAAATCCTGGCGCACAGTTTGCAACCGTCGCATCTGTGTCAAATCTTGCAACATGACCAGATAGCCGCGCCCCACTCGTCGCAAAAAGGGCGTGACCACCACACGAATAAACTGAGTAGGGCCTAGTTCAATCGCAGCAACCTCCTCTTCCCCGCTGGCTTGGCATCGCTTCCACACCTCGGCAATACGATGATCGCGTACCGCTTGAACAAAGGAGCGATGCATGGCTTTGTCCATAGAGGTATTGAGTAAGCGCGCACCCGCAGGGTTAATCAACTTCACCTCGCCGCTCTTATTCAAAATCACAATACCATCCGTCATCACACGCAAAACCGTATTCAACCGTTCTTTCTCGCGTGCGCGCTTCTTCATTTGGCTTTGCAACTTATCCGCCATGCGGTTAAAGGCCACCGCCAACTCACCCAACTCGCCCTGATGCATCGAAAGAGTGCGCGCATCAAGATCGCCAGCAGTAATTCGCTCGACAACCTTGGTCAAACGGCGCACCGCATTAGCCAAATACTCGACCAGCCCAAATATCAGCGCTGCCAACAGTATTGTCGCCGTGAGCATAATCAAAATCTCTCGATTGCTCAATTGCGTAAGTTGCGCCTGCAAGTGCTGGCGCGGAAACGCAAAGTGCAAGATGCCGAGCAAGCTATCACTGTCACGCACTGGGTCAAGCAGAGGGTCACGCACAGGAATGGCAACCACAAGTCTGGGCGCGGAACCACTGGCAACTTCACGTATACTCACACCCTCAACACCACTGATCACAGCGCGTACCTCTGGCAGGCTCCCCCACTCAAGCGACTCACTGCTCAACGCACTGCGCGATCGAGCAAAGACGAGACCTTGCGGGGTGAGCGCGGTCACCTCTCCATTTAACAAAGATGATAAGTACACCAATTCGGGCTTGAGCGCGTCCGGCCCATCCCGCCAAAGTTGAGCGAGATAGGAGTTAGTCGCAGCGACCGTTGCTTGGCGCACCAATTCGTTCTCAACTGCCATGCGCTGTAATGAACGCATCTGCAACGATAGTGCCAGTGTAGCGCCCACCATGATCACGATAACGGCTAATGCCGCCACATAGGCGGCGCGCCAGCGCAATTGACCTCTCATGCTTTTCCACTCATCTGTTTCTGCACCGTTATTTCTGCACCGGTACTTCTGCACTGTGCATCACGACATCATACTTAAGAAGGGTACTCTTAAAGAGATTTTTGAAGAGGCAATTTTGAGCAAGTTTTACCACGTGGATGCAGTTGGATGCAATCATGCAATCCTCATCTCGACAGGTTAGGCTTCTAAGAAACGTCCTGTTGACTCGCCCTATGAACTTTTATCTTATGTCATCTTAGTTAACAAATAATGATTCAATCAATTAAGAGTAGGTAATCGAAACTTTAACAGGTTGTTAACAAACACTCATGCCTCGGCATTGATCTCCGCCTACTCTCTGCTTGTTCTCCACAAAAAGAACGCAGAAGGCAATCCTCTGCGTTCAAAGCAATTCAATAAAATTCATTTGCATACGCCAAGTAACTTCGCTAGCCAACCTTTCGGCTAACCCTCAAACCTAACCTAACCCTCAAAACGATAGCCAAACCCCCGCACCGTAACAATGCGTGTGGGGTTTGATGGATCATCCTCGACCTTCTCGCGCAACCAGCGCACATGCACATCCACCGTGCGGCTGCCACCATCATAATCCCATCCCCACACTCGTTCAAGAATCAAATCTCGGCTTAAGACAATGCCTCGGTTGCGAGCAAGAAAGAGTAACAACTCAAACTCTTTGGGCTTCAGGTGAAAAAGTTGTTGCTTAAAATGCATCTCTCGGCGACCTAAATCAATGGTCAAATCGGGAAAGACCAATCGTTCGGTGGGTGGAGTTTCAGCAGCTTCACTTTTTTCTTCGCTTGCAATTTCCTCACGAACAAGGCGTACACGGCGCAGCAAAGCCTTCACGCGTGCGGTCAACTCGCGCATACTAAATGGCTTGGTCAGATAGTCGTCGGCACCAACTTCCAGCCCCACAATCTTATCTACCTCATCCGTGCGCGCAGTCAACATGAGAATCGGCATACTCATCTCTTGGCGCAAAATTCGGCAAACCTCAAACCCATCCAATGTCGGCAGCATCACGTCAAGCACAACCAGATCGGGCAGTTCCTTACGTGCCACTTCAAGTGCCTTCGCTCCATCAGTTGCAACACGCACATCATATCCCTGACGGATCAAACTATACTCCAGCGTATCCACCAACGATGGTTCATCTTCAACAATTAAGACTTTTTGTCCTGTAGTTGTTTCGCTACCCTTAGCTGGTTTCATCATCCTACCTTAGGGTCA
>JBBQIG010000496.1:0-4534 GCA_038324715.1 Anaerolineae bacterium
GATCGACAATGCACCTGAAGAACGAGCCCGCGGGATCACGATTGCGATTTCGCATGTGGAATACCAGACCGAAGCACGCCACTATGCGCATGTGGACTGTCCCGGTCATGCGGACTACATCAAGAACATGATTACCGGTGCGGCGCAGATGGACGGCGCAATCCTCGTGGTTGCAGCGCCCGATGGCCCGATGCCCCAGACGCGTGAGCACATTTTGTTGGCTCGTCAGGTGGAAGTGCCGGCCATGGTCGTCTTCTTGAACAAAGTGGACATGATGGAAGACGAAGAGCTGTTGGAACTCGTGGAGATGGAATTGCGCGAGTTGCTCGACAGCTACAACTTCCCTGGCGATGACATTCCCTTTGTGCGTGGCAGCGCGCTCAAGGCTTTGGAATGTACAAGCTCCGACCCCAATGCACCCGAGTATGAGTGCATCTGGGAGTTGATGCGCATGGTGGATGAGTATATTCCGACCCCTGTGCGCGAGACAGACAAGCCCTTCCTGATGCCGATTGAAGATGTCTTCAGCATCAAGGGACGTGGTACGGTGGTGACCGGTCGTATCGAACGTGGCATTGTCAAGCCCATGGAAGAAATCGAACTGGTTGGTCTGGGACCCACACGCCGTACCGTGGTCACAGGCGTGGAAATGTTCCGCAAGTTGTTGGACGAAGGGCTTGCTGGTGACAACGTGGGTTGTTTGTTGCGCGGTATCACCCGCGAAGATGTGGAGCGCGGTGTGGTGTTGGCCAAGCCGGGCAGCATTTTGCCACACACGGTGTTTATGGCTGAGGTGTATGTGCTGAAGAAGGAAGAAGGCGGGCGACACACCCCATTCTTCCAGGGGTATCGTCCTCAGTTCTACATCCGCACCATGGACATCACCGGGTCGATTGAGTTGCCCGAAGGTGTCGAGATGGTGATGCCTGGTGACAACATCAACATGAAGGTGGAGTTGATCTCACCAGTGGCGTTGGAAACTGGTTCACGTTTCGCCATCCGTGAGGGTGGACGTACCGTGGGCGCTGGTGTTATTACTGAAATTCTGAAGTAAGTACGCTCCGGGAGATGTGCCGGAAACGGTACGTCTCCCGTTGTCATATAGGCGAGTAGCTCAATTGGCAGAGCAGCGGTCTCCAAAACCGCAGGTTGCGGGTTCAAGTCCTGCCTCGCCTGCCTAAAATAGCCACCGGCTTCATAGGCCGGTGGTTATTTTCGCCATAATGTGTTTTACTTTAGCGAACGAACGATGTAGCAACTAAGTGAAGAGTCCTGTTGTTTCCGTTTCGCTGAACTATCCCATTCGGAATCTTTGTACAGAGTCTGATTAAAGCCAGGTAATTTATGAACCGTACTGCTCCTGTAAAGCCAAAGCCCGAAAATCCCTTGGTGCATTACCTTAAGGATACGCGTGCTGAACTTGCCAAAGTGACATGGCCCACTCGCGAAGAGGGTTTTCGCTTGACTTGGGTAGTTCTGACTGTTACTACGATTTCAGCGATTGTGTTGTTTGGCGTTGACTCTATCTTTAGCTTGCTCATCGCACTGTTTTTGCAAGTCACCTAATTTCTGCGCTTCTTGGTGCAGAGGTGGCACATGCGGTTGCCATGCCAGCCACAAATAGGCGCGTTTGAGGGAAGTACGAGCGGCTAGAAAGGGAGGAGAGATCATGGCTGACGAGCAAAAAAGTAGGCAAGAAGCTGTTGACCTTGCTGCATTGGATGCAGAGATTGCAGCGCAATTAGACGCGGAAGATGTCGAGACAGGCATCGAACCGGAATGGTTTGTGATTCACAGCTATTCGGGTATGGAAAATAAGGTTAAGAAAAATATCGAACATCGGGCTGAGTCGATGGGCATGTCGGATCACATCTTGCATGTGGTCGTGCCCACTGAAACCGAGATCGAGATTCGCAAGGGCGCGCGCAAGGAAATAGAACGACGGGTCTTTCCTGGCTACATCCTGGTCAATATGATTATGGATGAAGATAGCTGGTATGTTGTTCGCAACACACCGGGGGTGACAGGCTTTGTCGGCATGGGCAACAAGCCTACGCCACTACGCCAAGAGGAAGTGGATAAGATTATGCGTCGCATCGAGTCTGATGAGCCGCGCATCAAGGTAAACTTCCAACTCGGCGAGCATGTGCGTATTCTGAGCGGCCCATTTGCGGAATTTAGTGGTACAGTCGATGAGATTTATCCTGATAAGGGCAAAGCCAAAGTCTTGGTGAGCTTCTTTAATCGGGAGACACCGGTAGAGGTGGATTTCTTGCAGCTTGAGCGCGACGCTTAGTCGTTTTGCACGCAATTCAGTTCATCGGGTAATCAACTATAAAGAGAATCGGTGCTGCCAGTTCGTGCTGGCAATGAGATCTGAACAGTGCCGCTCTTGCTAACGGTATTTTTTTTTATTAAGCTGGCCCCTGGGAGCTAGCGTGCGGTCGCCAGCCGCACCACGGCGTACACCAGGTCCAGAAGGAGTCGAACATGGCAAAGAAACTTAAGGCAATTGTCAAGCTACAATTGCAAGCCGGTAAGGCCAATCCTGCGCCCCCGGTTGGTACTGCGCTTGGCCCTCATGGTGTGAATATTATGGGCTTTGTGAAGGAATACAATGCCCGTACCGCTACCCTGACAGGTCAGGTCATTCCGGTGGAGATCACAATCTTCTCCGACAATTCATTTACCTTCATTACGAAGACGCCACCTGTGCCGGATCTCATCAAGAAGGCCATTAACATCAAGGGTGGTAGCGCCGAGCCTAACAAGACTAAGGTTGGCAAGCTCAACCAAAATCAAGTACGCGAAATCGCCGAGGTGAAGCTCAAGGACTTGACAGGTGTGAGCCTGGAGAGTGCTATGAAGATGGTTGAGGGTACTGCCCGCAGCATGGGCGTTACCATCGAGTAGGTTTTGGTTCAATGCAACTAATTCTGGCAGTTGCGTGGCCAGACATTTGCTGTAAAGTAGTTTTGATTCAGACAAATGCGGAGTAATTTGGCAACTCCGTGATTCAACAATGTGGAAGGGATTCACGTCCCGCTTGCACCACAGAGGAGTACATATGGCAAAGCATAGCAAACGTTACAATGCGTTGCGAACTCAAGTAGACCCCAACACACAATACATGCCCGACGAGGCGATCCAAAAGATCAAAGAGTTGGCAACTGCTAAGTTCGATGAGACAGTGGAACTTCACCTGCGTACTGGGGTTGACCCACGTTATGCCGAACAACAGGTTCGCGGCGTGGTAACATTGCCTTCTGGAACAGGTCGCATCGTGCGTATATTGGTCTTCGCTAACCCTGAGGGGCAAGAATTGGCCCGCAATGCTGGCGCTGATTTCGTAGGCGCTGATGATTTGGCTGACCAAATCCAAAAGGGCTGGACTGACTTTGATGTCGTCCTGGCAACACCCGACATGATGCGTGTCGTAGGTAAGCTCGGTCGTGTGCTTGGGCCTCGAGGTTTAATGCCCAGCCCCAAGACCGGCACAATTCTGCCTGCCGAAGATCTACCACGCGTGATTGAAGAAACCCGCTTGGGTCGTGTAGAGTTTCGTGTCGATAAGACTTCGAACATCCATGTTCCCATTGGCAAGGCTTCTTTCCCAGCCGATAAGCTGATGACAAACTTCTCGGTGCTGATGGAAGCGATTGTTGCTGCCAAGCCCTCGGCGTTGAAGGGGAATTATCTGAGAAGAATTACCCTAACCAGCACAATGGGCCCTGGCGTCAAGGTTGATATCAATGCAGCCAGTGGGCGACCAGCCGAAAACGCTTAAATTTGCCGGGTTTCCAAATTTGGTGCTGTGCATCAGAGCGGATATACTGGCAAAGATAATTGCATAGAACGCGTGTTGGCTTGCCAACACAACTCCCATGCTGAAGACAGCAGGTGCTTAGCTTAATGGCGAATTTCTAATTCGTCACCTGCCGAGGCGAGTGGATTCACAAGTTTCTCCTGTTGCGCCCTATGCGCGGCAAGTGATGTTGGGTCCAGTTTCCTTTGATGCCTAGCGGCGTCTTCTGCATCTTGCGAAGACGCCGTTTTTATTATGCTGTAGAAAGGAGGGACGTCGCTTTGGCGATTAATCGTACAAGAAAGATCGAGCTGCTCGATATCTACCGTAATCAGGTTGAACGATCTTCAGCTCTTGTCTTTACCAATTTCCGTGGTTTATCCGTGAGCAGGTTGCAATCATTGCGCACCAGGTTGTCCGCATCTGATACGGGCTTCATGGTCGTAAAGAATTCGCTACTCACGATTGCACTCAAGGAAAATGGTCTACCTTATCCAGAGTCATTATTGTCTGGCCCCAATGCTGTTGCATTTGTGGGCGAAGATATTGGCGCTGGTGTTACCTCGATCATGGAATGGATCAGGATCGAGAAGGTTGGCGAGATTACAGGTGCTTTGTTGGGTCAGTCTGTGCTGCTGGGTAGTAATGCAGAAGCTCTGGCCGATCTACCATCCAAGAAGGAAGTACTGGCAATGGTGTTGGGTGCAATCAATGCCCCAGCTTCAAACC
>JBBQIG010000497.1:0-4511 GCA_038324715.1 Anaerolineae bacterium
GCTCTTCCTTAGTTCTTCTTCAATGCGAGCCACCGTGGCACGCACTAATTCGCCCTCGTCCACGGGCAGCGCATGATCAATGAGTTTGGCGGTTTCTACATAGAGCCGCAATCCAGCAACAACTTGATTGGGTAACGTGGGGGGAAGACCTGAACCATCATCAACCCCAAAAGCGGCCCAACGGTAACGCACCCAAGGCGTAGTCTCGCCCACAGCGCGATTCAGTTCGTCCCATGTACCGTTGTCACTGGTGAGCAGTATGCCCCGCTGCACTTTGATGATTGCAGAAAGTATCCACGACAAGCCAAAACGAGCGTTGAGCAATCGCCCCACGTCATTGCGACGCAGCCCTTCCAGCCCCTTATGTGCCTCCTCAATAATGCCGACCATCTGCTCTGCAGCCCACAGATTGGCCTTGCTCTGCATGGCAGCATCCCAGACAAAATCACGCGCCCGCCGCTGAAGTCGCGCCAGTTCCCCTTCGCGATCCAGCAGAATTTGTGCCGCGCGCAGCCCCATCAGATTGTCACAGGTACTCTTCGGGTCGTTAAAAGTTTCCTCCACTTTGGTAGGTGTCATGGTACTCACCACCACCAAGCGCCCATCGATCAAATAGGAACCATCATCAGGAAACCCTTCATCATCACGCGCCACCCGCACCCAATCGACATCACTAAAGGGCCCAGCATTGCCGCGCGCCCTGCTGCCCATGAGCATCACGCCCACGGCTTCGGCAGGAACAAAGCGCTGCATCAATCCAGCAATCGCCGTGCTGTCCAGTGTCACCAGCGAATAGCTCACAAGGCAATTCCCCCCTGCAAAGCAACCTGTCGCACATGCGCCGCCGCCGCATCATAAGCCGCATCGTCGGGCAGATGCTCCAACATCAAAGGCAGGTCGGCATCCAACGCCGACAACTCAGCCAACAGCACATCCAGCGCCAATCCACCCTGCCCAGGTTGCACCTCGTCCAGATGGGTCGTCAAGGTCTCTTGCAGCAGAATGTCCTTGACATGCACGCCACAAATCTGCGACCCCAAAGCAGTCACAAACTCACGAATCAAATCAGCATTATAAAAGTAGCGAGCAGGTGAATTTACAATGTTTACGGGATCAAAATGCACGCCAAATGTGGGACGATCTATGGCTTCCACCAAGCGAACATAGCTCTCCGTCGAATCAGGGAAAATCCACGGCATCGTTTCCAAAGCATAGACAGTCTGCGTCGGCTGCACCGCATCAATGATCTGTTGCACACTGCTCACAATCATTGCAAAGGTCTCTTCACTTAAATTCTCCGCGTGCGGGCCATCCCAGCGTGCGCCGCGCGACCCGGCAATGTTGAGACAGCAACAAGCGCCGATGGCATCCGCCAAGCGCAACGACGCGATACACTTCTCCAATGCCGCCTGCCGCAAAGCGGGGTATGTCGCAATGGGGTTTGACCATGCCCCCACTACCGCTATCACAATGTCAGCGTCCGCGGCAGCCGCGCGATAAGCAGCAACAGTCGCGGCATCCGCATCCAACCCCACAGGGCAATCTGCCGCACGATAGCCTTTGGCCTGTACCGCTGCCACCCAAGCCTCTGGTGTAACTTGCACAGGCGTCACCTTACCCCCAAGACGCATACACTTCTACTTTCTACTCGACTCGCTGATTACATCCAATGCTTGAATCTATCGGCTCTTAAGCTGTCTTGCCCACATGTGTTGGCACAACGCCCACAGCCATCCCCGCACGCAACGCCATTCCCTCATCAATCATGCGGAAGATGTCATAGCTCGGCTCATAGCCCAACAATCTTCGGCCCTTGCTCAAATCAAACTCATAAAAGGTCGGCGCATGTCCTGCCAGATTGATGTCAACGACAGGCAATCCTAGTTTATCCCCCAGGTACGGAATAGCCTCTTCCCAGGTGAAGGCACTCGGCGCAGCCAGTTGAAAGACCTCACCCAACGCTCTCTGTTTGCCCAGCACAGCCAGTAACCCTGCCACAATATCATGCACGTCCGCAATGTGCTTCTTATAGGTGCGCCCATTGCCATCGCGCGCCAGCACCAAGCAATGTTCGCCATAGGTGGCAGCAGCCTCTTCTAATTGAGCAGCGACCGCCTTTGCCTCGGCTGAATCGAGATTCGCATACGCTTTGCGCCAATGGGAAAGGTAGAATTGGCGGAAGTCGAGAATCTCTTCACCTGCGACGGTTAGCGCAAAGCGACAGATGGTAATCGGCAAGCCTTCATTGCGCCAATAGCCTCGACACAAATCCTCGCCCAGTTGCTTTGTAACCGCATAATGCCCGCCCGGCTCCAGCGGAAATTCATCTTCTCGAATTGGTTCCGCCACGCCCTCGGGCAGATATTTATCATAGAGCGCATCACTGCTGGCAAAGACCAACTGTTGTAGTTTATCGCCCAGCGCATTGGCTGCTTCCAGCATGTTAAAGGTGCCGCGCACATTGATCTCAAAATATTCACTATTGGTAAATGGCCCGCCTCCTTGGAAAGCTGCGCCCAAATGGTAAATGGCGTCAACTCCCTCCACCGCGGCTGCCACATCCTCTGGATTGGTCAAGCTGCCTTCAATCAACTCCACATCCATCGTGGCAAACTTCTCCAACCGTAGATCACGCGTCCAAACCAGCCCGCGCACTGTATGACCTGCTTCCAGCAGCGACTTGGCTAAGTTTGCGCCAATGCGTCCAGAGATGCCCGTAACCAAGATATGCATGAGTTTTCCTTTGCAGCTTTCTAGAGTTGCCAGGGTGTTTGGCGTTCAATTTTGTTTTCGTCTAACGTCAGCCCCAACCCCGGCTCGGTAGGCAGTGTGACCACACCATCTTGAGGGGCATAGAGCGTGCGCTGAAAATTCTGTTTGGCGGGTTGGTGGCGTAACAGATATTCCACAAAGGGAATTGTGGCTGGTGATTGGCTAGCCGCCACATGTAGCGCGGCCAGCAGAGAATGCCCATGCGCCACCAGCGGCGTCTCAAAGGCAGAGGCAAGCGTCGCAATCTTCACCAGTTCCGTAATGCCCCCTGTCCAGTCCGGGTCATTTTGTAAAACATCAACGGCCTGGTTCACCAGCAACTCTTTGGTTTGCCAGCGTGTATAGACATGCTCCCCTGTCGCAATGGGAACACGCGCGGCCCCACGAATCTTGCGGAATTCGCTCACGCGCTCCGGTGGAACCGGCTCCTCCATCCAGGTTGGGCGCACGGCTTCTAAGCCGCGCACCATGGCGCTGGCATAGGAGACATTCCAGCCCATAAAGGCGTCAAACATCAGCGAGTAGGCACCCCCCACGGCTTCACGTACAGCATGTGCCATCGCCAAATTGCGCGCCATCCCCGCATCGCCATCAGCAGGCCCATAGCGAAAGAACCACTTCTGCGCCGTGTAGCCCTGCGCCTTGTACTCAAGCGCCACATCCGCCGCGTCTTCCGGCACCACGCTATACCCCAACATGGAAGCATATGCAGGCACAGCAGGACGCGTAGGCCCGCCGAGCAGCCGGTAGACCGGTTGGCCCCACGCCTTGCCCTTCAAGTCCCAAAGCGCACAATCCACCGCGCTCACGGCAGTCATAAAAAAGCCCGACCGTCCGTGGCGATCCAGGCGAATCATCTGGTCATGCAGCAATTCGGTCGCTAGTGCATCACGCCCTAACAACAAGGGGCGCAGTTGGCGCACAATTGTAAAAGCCTGAAAGTCTTGAATCGGCCCAAACAGCCCACTCACACCCTCTTCGCCAACCACCTCCACATAGTGAGCACGCATGGGCGCGCCTTCGGTTAGTAACGTCGAATCGGTGCGCTGATTAAACTCTGGATAGATATCCAACTGCTGGGCTTGCCGGTCACCGGCTGAAAATACCGGGCCTTGATAGGATCCGTGGACGGTAAAAACCCGTACATCTTGAATTTTCATGGCTGCTCCAAGGGAGAGTGGGGTTTAGAAGCTGATATTCAAACCGAGTAGACCAATGCTGGAGTTGTATAAGCCAACACGAGCGGCACACAACTCCAGCATCTTTGTGTTAAAGCCAAGCTATCTCAAGCGAACTTACGGCAGTGATTTGTAAATCAACCAGCGAGGGTCTTGTCAACCTCTGCAAGTTCATCCTTAGATAACTTCCATTCTGCACTCGCCGCATTCGCCTTCAACTGATCGAGGTTGGTTGCGCCAGAGATCACTGAACTGACAGCAGGGTGCGCCAACAGCCACGCATGTGCCAATTCATTCATGCTGTGACCGCGCTCCTTCGCCCAACCTTCCAACGCCTCTAGCTTATCGTAGTTGCTATCGGTCATATACTTCTGCACATAGGGGCTAGACTCACCGCGCGAGCCAGCAGGAGCCGCTTGTCCACGACGATACTTGCCCGTTAGAAAGCCACCTGCCAAGGGGAAGTAGGGCAAAATGCCAACCGTGCGCGCCTCGCAGTAGGGCAGCACTTCCTTCTCCAAATCCCGCTCAAACATATGGTAATGGTTTTGCAGCGAGACA
>JBBQIG010000498.1:0-4509 GCA_038324715.1 Anaerolineae bacterium
CCCCTTCCGTGTCGTCTTCAAGGAGATCATGGACAGCGCTATGGAGAGCCGCATCACCGCAAACTGGCGTCAGAGAGAGGCAGAATCTGCCTTCCAGCAACTCATGGATCCCATCTGGGCAGGCACTGAGCAACCCGACGATGCTTACCTAGAAACGATCCGTGCACAAATCCAGGACATCATGGACAAGCCAAGACCATAGTCTGTTGGTTTTATGATGTACAAGGAGGCTGCCGCACAGGATTTTGGGTGCGACAGCCTCCTCTGTTATATCAGTGACGTGTGTCACTCACTACACGTTTTGTTAAAAGTATTTGAGAGGAAACGTACAATGCACCCCGCACCATCTGCACCCGCACGTCGCTCGTGGTTAGGTTCTTCACTCCAGCGGCGAGAAGCACTCGAAGGCTATCTATGGATTGCCCCGTGGGTGATCGGTTTCGTGGTCTTCTCTTTAGGACCGATTATCGCCTCTTTTTACCTCAGTTTTACCCAGTACAAAATTGGTGGCACCCCTGAGTGGATTGGGCTAGCTAACTACACTGAAGCCTTCTTTAATGATAAGCTTTTTTGGCCGTCCTTGGGGCGTACTGGCTATTACGCAGTTGCCACCATTGTTCTAGGCGTCAGCCTCTCTCTGATGGCAGCCGTGCTGCTCAATCAAGAGCTAAAGGGTAAGGCATTTTTTCGCGCGCTGTACTATCTACCATCGCTCACACCCGTAGTGGCAATGGCAATTCTGTGGCGCTGGCTCTTGCAGCCCCAGGTTGGCTTGGTCAACTTCATGCTCTATCAAGTGGGCATCGACGGCCCTGGCTGGTTCACCGATCGCAACTGGGCGATTCCAGCGTTGATTCTCATTGCGCTCTGGTCAACCATAGGGGGTGGACGCATGATCATTTTCCTTGCTGGCCTTCAAGGTGTTCCCAAGGAATTACATGAATCTGCACAGATTGATGGAGCCAATGTCTTCCAACGCTTTTTTCGAATCACTCTGCCTATGATTTCGCCCGTCATTCTTTTTAACCTGATCTTGGGCGTTATCGGCAGTTTCAGCGTATTCACGGTTGCCTACATTGCTACCGAAGGTGGGCCTAATTACGCTACCTGGTTCTACATGCTCCATCTCTATTACAATGCCTTTAGCTACTTCCAAATGGGCTATGCCTCGGCGTTGGCATGGATCTTCTTCCTGCTCATCTTCATCCTGTCGTTTATACAGATCAAGCTATCCAACCGCTGGGTCTATTACGAGTTCACGTAAGGGTTAGTTCTGACTCATGGCAACTACACAACAAAACGCTCCATCAGTGCTTACATCTCGCTCCACATCTCGTCGTGCGGGTCGTCGGTCATTTATGCACTATGCGGGCATCACCTTGCTCTATCTAATTGCCATCGTCACGGCAATTCTATTTAGCCTACCCTTCTTTTGGACGATAGGCAGTTCGCTCAAGCCGATCACCGAGTTATTTGTCTTTCCGCCGACGCTCTGGCCGTCTGAACCACGTTGGGAGAACTATGCGGATGTCTTTCGCATTGCCCCTTTCTTGCGCTTCATTGGCAATACCATCTTCATCACAGCTTTTGCGATGATTGGGCAGATTCTGTCTGCCTCGGCGGTGGCCTATGGCTTTAGCCGCTTCCGCTTTCCAGGGCGCGAGACGCTCTTCTTTGTGGTTCTCAGCACAATGATGTTGCCCTGGCAGGTGACCATTGTTCCCACCTTTCTGCTCTTTCGCTATTTAGGCTGGATCAATACCTACCTGCCGCTGATTGTCCCTTCCTTCTTCGGTGGGGGTGCCTTCTACATCTTCTTGTTGCGCCAGTTCTTCACAACCATCCCGCGCGATCTAGATGAAGCTGCAAAGATCGACGGAGCTTCATCCGTGCGTGTATTCTGGAGCATCATCCTACCGCTCTCGAAACCAGCTATAGCCACGGTCGCTATCTTTGCCTTCATCGAACATTGGAACGAGTTCATTGGCCCGCTGATCTACCTGAACTCCCCCGACAAGTTCACAGTCTCGATTGGGCTACGCTATTTCGTTTCCAGTGCATTTGAAAACAACCAGCCACGCGATGCAATTCTCATGGCGGCCTCACTCATTGTGGCGACGCCGCCGTTGGTTCTATTCTTCTCAGCACAAAAATACTTTGTTCGCGGCATTGTTACCACCGGCCTCAAAGGCTAACCTTAGAAAGCAGACGGTCAAGACACCGTATTATGAAAATTACCAAAATCGATACCCACCTCGTCAATATGGGACACCGCAACATTCCCTATGTCATAGTCCATACCGATGAGGGGATTCATGGTGTAGGTGAGGCGTACTCTATCGGCCCAGACAAAGCCACCGTTGAAGTAATTCACGACTTTGAAGAGTGGCTAATCGGTCGTGACCCGCGTGATATTGAAGCGCTATGGCACCTGATGTACGCAGGTTCTCGCTTTCCGGGTGGTTCTGTTGTCAACTCCGCCATTAGTGGCATCGAACATGCTCTATGGGATATTGCCGGGAAAGCGGCTGGGTTGCCTGTCTATCGTTTGATGGGCGGCAAATGTCGTGACAAAGTGCGTGTCTATCAAGCGCCACGCGGCGGCTCTGCAGAAGAGCTAGCCGACAATGCGGTCGCACTGATTGAAAAATATGGCTATACCGCCATCAAGATGAGTCCACTCCCAACCAATTGGCAAGCCATGCCCTGGAACGCAGCCTTGCGCGAGACCGAGCGGCGCGTGAGTGCGGTGCGTGATGCCGTTGGCCCTGATATTGACATTGGGCTAGATCCCCATGCGCGCCTCTTTGAAGTTTCCAAAGCAATGGAGTTGTGCGCCGTTGTAGAGCCTTATCGCCCTTTCTTTGTGGAAGAACCCTTGCGTCCCGAAAACGTTGACGCGCTGCAAAAACTAAGCCAAAAGGTAAATGTGCCGCTGGCAACTGGCGAAATGCTCTATACACGTTTTGAATTCCGCGATCTCTTCAACACGCAGGCGGTCAACATCATTCAACCTGATGTCTGTTTGATGGGCGGACTTTGGGAGATGAAAAAAATCGCGGCAATGGCAGAAGCGAACTACATGACAGTTGCCCCCCACAATCCTTGTGGCCCCATTGCAACTGCGGTTAACGTCCACTTTGCAGCCAGCACCACCAATTTTCTCATTCTCGAATATCATGCAGATGACGAAGGTGCCCGGCGCGACATTGTAGATGAACCAATGAAACTGGTTGATGGCTATCTGGAGATTCCCGACAAACCAGGTCTCGGCATCGACCTCAACATTGAGGCGCTTGCACGCTATCCATTCAAGAGCTGGCATCGCCCCTTCCCCCTGCACAATGATGGCTCCTTGTCTTATCAGTAGCTTCTCTTATCAGTAAAACGCTACCCAACTAACCTCTGCGGCTTCGAGCCTTGAAAAGACCTCCCTGGCAAATCCGGTTCGTAACACACCGATTTCAGCCAGGGAGGTCTTTGATCCTTGCCTCATCTTAACGCTGCAAACCGCCTAGCGGCATGCAATAGCCATGAATCTTGAGGAATAGTCTACGAATGGCCCGATGGAAATTAGGTTTGATACTCACGGCTTTTTTGGAAGCGCTTCAGAACGCGCTCCATGCCGCCCTTCCACATCGTCTGCGCTGAATCTACCCCCCACCGTTGCTGTAGAAAACGTATGAAGCCAAGGGGTTGGAGCCAACCTGTCGCCCCAGGCCCCGTCCCCCGCAACGTCCCCGGTAACGGTGCATGTGTTGTAGAAAGATACTGATTGTAGAGCAGCCAAAACACTTGCAGCCATGTCCGATCCCATGTCCAAGTCATTACACTCTGACTCAGTTGCCGTGCTCGATAGCTCACAGATGTTGCGGCAAGCGCATTAATCACTGAAATTGGCACAGGCACATCCCAAACAGTTCGCAGGTATTCCATCACATCTTGCATTGGCAAAGTAATCGCCAGCCGTTGGCACTGCACCACAAACCGATCCCAGTCAATCTCAGGCTCGCGTGCAAATACACACAAAACATCAGGCAGCCAGCGGATATTATTCCCCAGTTCATGGTGGAGTCCATTAAAACAGGTATGAATGACCTGATCCGTGGGACAGAGCACATGAGTCGCTACAGAATCGAGCTGGATCGGGGTTGCTGCCGTCCAAAACGGCTCGTCATAAGCGTAGTGCAGATGTGCAAAAGAGACATGCCAATGTAAATCCAGACTCATCTTCAACCCCTCATGTCCGAACCCCATTGCATGATGAGGGATACGATATGGCGCAGATAGCTGATCAACCGTGCGCCCCTGTGGCAACCATCCTGTCTCTAGCAGCACCTGAATGGCCGCATCACTTTGCTCAGTCGGAACCAATACATCCAGGTCAGCCATCGGTCGTTTGCCCACATCGTCATAGTAGCGTACCGCCATCGCCACGCCCTTCAATAACACCGTGGGAATGCCCTTCTTCTCAAAGGCACAAATCACCTTGGGCAAATGGCGCAAGGT
>JBBQIG010000499.1:0-4494 GCA_038324715.1 Anaerolineae bacterium
GCTATCTCGGTCATAGCCCAACATGCGAATCAGCTTTTCACTGACAAAGGTAATGACCAGAGATTCAGCATCGGCCTCCCAGACGATCCCATCAATGGTATGGATGAGATCGGCATATTTGCGTTGGGTGGCTTGGAGTGAGCTTTCGGCAATTTCACGGGCGCGGCGGCTGTTGGCTTCGCGCAGTTCGCGTTCAATGGCGGGTATTAGGCGGGTAAGGTTGCTTTTGAGTACATAGTCATGTGCACCTGCCTTCATCATGGCTACGGCTACATCTTCGCCCATTGCTCCAGAAATGATAATAAAGGGTAGATCTAGCCCTTGCTCTTGTAAAACTTGGAGTGCTTCTGGCCCAGAGAATTGAGGAAGATGGTAGTCGGCGAGGACAATGTCCCATGTTTGTGTTTGGAGCGCATCGAGCATTCCTGCGCGCGTATCCACGATGTGGATCTCGGTCTTCAGTTTGCCACGAGCAAGCGCCAACTTGAGAAGATCGGTGTCATCCTCACTGTCTTCTATAAGTAGTATACGCAACGCAGATGGCATGGCTTACTCCAGGCAGCGAAATCTCAGTAGTGGAATCTCATGGAAATGATTTGCTTGATCCGTAACGTCGCAATGAGCATCTGACTACTTCAATTTGATACTCTACTCGATATCTGTTCAATACTCTGTCGTGCGGTACTCTTTTCTCCAACTATTCAGAGATTGGGTAAACTCACCGCTTTTCCCTTTGGGATCAATGCTAGAGTCAAAGCCACGGCACTTGCTTGGGACGCATATTGTTGCCATGCAAGGCCGCGTCCTCCGCATCGGGCCAGCGTAAGCGAACGTCTTTGGCGCGCTCGCGCTTATAGCCTGAATTGTAGTAGACGCTCGTGGTGAACCAAGCCAGCAATGCCTGTATGAGTTGCTCTTTGACTTGTGCATATTCCGGCACATGCCATTGGTTCCACAACTCGTCTGGATCATTCTGCAAGTCATAGAGGTCGCCCTCCGCTTGGCCGATGTAATAAATCAACTTATAGCGGTCGTTGCGCAGCATGATTTGATAGTTGTCCTCACAGGCAACCCACTCTCGCGGCGTTACTGGCTCTGCTCTCCCTGGTTCTCCTTCTGGATTGGAGAGATAGGGCAACAGACTGCGTCCTTCTAGATAGGCTGGAATTTCTATCCCTGCTGCCGCCAAAATGGTGGGGCCGAGGTCAATCAGCGAGACGAGATCATGCACTTGCCGTGCATCTGACACATTACTCTTTTGCGGCGGACAGATGATCAGCGGCACATGCACAATCGGGTCATACATCAACCACTTATAGGATAAGCCGTGATCGCCCAAAAGCTCGCCATGATCCGAGCAGAAGATGATCAAGCTGTTGTCCAGAAAACCACGCTCCTCCAGCGCGGTCATGACCTTGCCGATTTGCTCGTCAACGGTGGTGATTTTGGCATAGTAATGACGGCGCATGTGGTCAATGCCTGCATCGTCGGCAGCACTTACATCAATACGAGATTCGTGATCGGTCTGGGCATGAAAGCGTTGGTGCGCTTGATGCTGGGGTGGCTTCTCCGCCTCTTCGCCCGTGCGCTGCACTGGGCGCGGCAAGGGTCGCCCCTCATACTGCGCCAAATGGCGGGGCAACGGATCCCAGGGCTCATGCGGGCCAGTTAGCCCCACCTGTAGAAAGAAAGGTTGGCTTCCTCGATATGCTTGCACCCAAGTCACGGCAGAGTCGCCAATAAAGACATCACTGTGGAAACGCTCCTCTTCATGCCACGCCACGCCTTGGTATTTAGCCATCCAATTTGGATCGCTGCGATGGCGAAAGTTGGGGCGTTCGATGCCATGTAGGCGCAAAAATCGTCCCCAATCATCGTCAGCTCCGCCTTGAAACGCCGTGTTGTTGGTGGGGTTTTCAACGATGACCCGCTCATGGAAGCCGCCAGGGACATCACGCGGGCTGTAGTGCATCTTGCCCATATTGACACAGTGATAGCCAGCATCGTTCAAGTCCTGCACCCATACACGGTGCTCGGCCCAATTTTGAAATGTGTAGACGCCACTGTTATGGGCATACATGCCCGTGAAGATGGCTGCACGCGACGCGATACAGGTTGCGCCTGGACAAAACGCTTGGCGAAATGAAACACCCCGCGCGGCGAGGCGATCCATATTGGGCGTAATCATATGCTCTGCCCCCCACGCCGCCAGTGTGTCGTATCGTTGCTGATCCGTCATGATCAAAATAATGTTGGGTGGCTGTTCCGACATGACTCCACTTCCTGACTTGCTGTGTATTAGAGGGATTGATGCATGTGAGAGACTCCTGCAAAAGAGTCATGACACATCGCATACATGTTGGGTTAGGTTATGTGGGAGTTGCGTAGACATCGCGCATTATAGTTGATCATGGCGCACTGGGCAATACACCCTGATTAGGTGATCAGGTGCAAAGTTTGTGGAGTGGGTAGGGTAAAGAAGAAGGATGCGCCTTGATCAACGTCTGCTTCTGCCCAAATGCTGCCTCCGTGACGCTGGACTATGCGTTGCACGATGGCAAGTCCTACCCCTGTTCCGGGAAACTCGTTTGTGCTATGCAAGCGTTGAAAGACATTAAACAATTTCTCGTGATGGGCCATATCGAAGCCCGCACCGTTGTCACGCACGCAATAGACTTTTGCCGCTTTGCTTGCGTCTTCATCACCTGCTTCTGCCGCGGATATGCTGAAAAACTCAATGTGGCTCTCTTGCTTCTTGCTCGTGAATTTCCACGCATTTTCCAGCAGGTTTTGCATAACATTCGCGAGTAGCTGGTAGTCGCCATGCACTTCGATATTCTCTTCAATATGGATCTTTACGCTACGCTCTGGTGCAATGCGGCAAAGTTCATCAAGCGTACCCGCGACAATTTCGGAGAGGTTCACCTGGTTGCGATGCAGTTCTGCGCTGGTGACACGGGATAGGTGCAAGAGGTTATCGACCATTTGCGCCATACGTTCAGTGTTGTGGCGAATTCTATGCAAAAAGTGGAGACCTTGTTGGTCGAGAAGCTTGCTATATTGTTCCACTAATGCCTGGCTGAAGCCATCAATCGCGCGCAGAGGGGCATGCAGATCGTGAGATACGGAATAGGTAAACGCTTCTAATTCGCGGTTGGCAACCTCAAGCTGATGGGTGCGCTCGATGACGCGTTCTTCCAATTGTTCGGCATGACGTTTGGTTTCGTTCATGTGCCAGAGTTTGTCAATGGCAACCGCGCAGGACGCGGCAATCCCTTCTGCCAGTTGCTCGTGGCGGGCTGTGAAAAAATTGGGGGTGGGATGCGCAAAAAAGATCGCCCCCAGCACCTCATCCCGATGTGAGACAATTGGCACCAGCAAGAAACTGCACATGGGTTTTTCATGTTTGGCAACCCACTTTGGCAGCGCAGTTTTCAGCAAGATTGGCTCTTGCATGATGTCCGCACAGCGCAGCATCTTGCGTTCACGCAGGATCGTTGTGCCGACCCCACCCATGGCAGGACTGGTGAGAAACGCGGCAAATTCTTCATCGACGCCTTCAAATATCCAATTGAAATGGACTCTGTCCTCCTCGTAGGGCTCGAAATAGCCGATGCCCCCCAAATTGGCAGTGAGGGCAGGCACTGCATGCTGAATCACCGAGGCAGCTAATGCGGGTATATTGTCAACATTGACCAATGCAAGACTCAGTTGGTAAAGAGCTTCAACTGTTTGCTTCTCTTCTTCTAGGGCATGGATTGCTTCAACGCGTGCCGTGATATCTTTGGCAATCCCTGCTACACGGTAGAGTTGTCCATGCGTGTCAAAGATGGGGAAACGCTGTAAATTCACCCAGCGCACTTTTTCAGTGCCTGGGAGATAGAGGCGGAATTGCAACTCCTGTTTTTTATGGGGAGAGCGTTTTACTTCTGCCTCAAATGCAGGGAGGTCGTCGGGATGAATGGTATGCGTTGCGGCTGTGTGATCCGCGTAAAGTTCGTCAATCCTTCCTCCAAAGACTTGTTCGTAGGCCGGGTTGATATAGAGGATTTGATCAGTGGCGACATCGCGAATCCAAAAAACATCATCCATGTTCTCGGCCATTTCGCGAAAGCGTTCTTCGCCCGCCTGTAGTTCGCTATAGCGTTGCACACCATGAAGTACATTCGCCGCAATTTGAGCTAATTGCACCAAGATCGACTCATCGGCCTCTGTAAATTCAGTGCCATCGAAGTTGGGTAGCTTGTCGGATAGTTGTATAAGTCCCATATTACTGCCATTTGGGGCAAGCAGGGGAACAGCCAACCAACCATTCGTCTGCGGGTGTCGCTCTTTTTCATTGCCAAAGCCGCGCCATTCTGAATGGGAAATGAGTTCGCTGTAGGTCAAGCGCATGGGTCGATTTTGCTGGCACACCAAGTCATAGAGGCTCGAACCAACAGGCAGTCCATCGTAGGTGCGCCATTTTACATATTTTTCAGAGCGGGAAACCGC
>JBBQIG010000500.1:0-4493 GCA_038324715.1 Anaerolineae bacterium
AAGCCCAGCACTACTTTTTCCAAGCGTTGCAGTCCGCCTGCGCTCAGCAGGGCTTTCTCACGTTGCTCTTTGTGCTCCCCGGCATCGCCTTGCTCCTAGCCGATCAAGGCGAAGTGGAAGGTGCCATCGAATTGTATGCCCAAATCGCTGATGTGCCGATGGTCGCCAACTCGCAGATGCGCTGGGATTTGGCTGGTCGGCACCTAGATGCTGTCGCCGCCACATTACCCTCCGAGGTAGTAGCGGCTGCTCGCGCCCGTGGCAAAGCGGGAAACCTGTGGGCCACCGCCTCGACACTGTTAGTTGAGTTAAGCGTAAGCGACTGGGAGTGGGTCAAGGCGAATATTTTCTCGATAAGGGACAAGCCATAACGCCAGAGCAGGTCACAGCATATGTGCGAGTGCCAGCACAAACTTACCGTTAATGCTGTTCATAAAGTTTTGCAAAATCTATCCTGGTGACTTCATGTTGACATATTTGTTGACGCACCACTGGGGTCATGTTAAACTAGCGTCTACTTGACTTATCGCTTTTTTTCCATATTCCGCAGCAACGGAACTATTCTGTGCAGCTAAGTGAACGCGAATTTCTGACCACCCATCCTGGGCAACCAGATCCAGAATCAGCCCCGTCGCTTGAGCCACGGCCTCTGACACGCCGTCGTCTGCCACGCACGACCTTTGAGGCGTTGCTGGTTTTAACGCGGGCCGAGGCGACATTGGCCTTGGTGATGCCTGTTTTGGTGGGTGCGGTCTTGGGATGGTGGCAAACGGGTCAGATCAACGTTGTGAATTTCGGGTTGGCATTGTTGGGGATGGCTGCAAATGGCTGGGGTTTGGCCGCGTTGTGGGAATATCACGATTATCGCTTTAGCCAACGGCCTAACTCTCGCCCCTTTACAGATGCCTCGGCATCCGCCTCTGGGCTGATGGGACGTGGGCTGGTTGCGCCGCAGACTGTGCGCGATGTGGGACGGATTTTGCTGCTGATTGGTGGGGTCTGTTCTTTATGGCTGGCGCTATTGGCTGGTTGGCCTATCCTCTTTTTCAGCGGTCTGAGCTTTCTGTTGGTATGGACTGTGATTCTGTTACCCTTACGCTTTGGCTATCGTGGCTGGGGATTAAATGAAGTTGCGATTTGGTTGGGCATGGGGGTGTTGCCCCTCTTGACTGGTTTCTATGGTCAAGCGGCGTCGATCTCGTGGCTACCTGCATTGGCGGGAGGCGCTTTTGGGCTGTTTAGCGTCCTGCTCTTTTTCAACTATAATGCAATTCATTACCGCCGCGATTGGTTGATTCACAAGCGCACATTGACTGTGAATTTGGGCCTGGCTCGTGCCTTGGATTTGACAGCCATCCTGACTGTAACGGCTTATGTGCTCATTTTGCTGTTGGTAACGTTGAGCCACTTGCCTTTGTGGGGGCTAACGGCGTTGGGTGCGCTGCCAGCGGCGTTGGGGGTCTTTGCACAGGTAGACCACAAGAACTTGACGCCTGATGCCTGTTGGTGGGTCTACCGGTCGAGCATCCATGCCACATGGCTAACGGGCGCGCTCTTCTCTGCTGGGTTGGTATTGGATCGGCTGGTCTAGGCGGTAGGTATAATCGTTGTGTGGCAACATCATAGCAACAATTATGCTCAGTGGTGGCTCTAACTCTATTCTAGAGCCATTTTTTTGCCGTTTCTCTAGCTGTTTTATGTGCAACCTAATAGACTGAAGATTGCTCCCAAATTCTCTTTTACCCAAATTCTTGAAGCCAACTCATTCTTCCCCGCCTCCGCTGTCACCGCAGCGGAAATTGACGCGCAAGGAGCTATATGACCTGGCTGCACACTGTCGCGCCTATTCGCAGGAACTGGCGCGCCACGACCAGACGCGCGTTAACCTGCATCATTGTCATGAGTTTAACCAATGGCTGGCGAAGGTGAAGTCCTATGATTTGCTGGCGCAACCACTGGCAACTTTGGTTCCGGCTAGGCCGGTTGCACGTTGGCAGGTGTTGGTGCTGGCTGGCGTGTTAGGGGTGATTTTGATACTGGCACTCGCTGGTAGGGTTGATCGTGTATTGAATATGATCATCATCTACGGCTACTTCTTTTCGATGCTCATCTTCTACTTTGTGCCAGAACGTTTCTATGGCACGACCGTTGAAATGATCGAGGCCAAGGTTCTGCGTGTTGTGGATGCACTCGACAGGCTGTTGCAAACTGCCGAATTGGGCTTGACCGAAGCTGCTTATTTTCGTGTGAAAGAAAATCTCGAAGCCGCACGGCGAGAGTTACGCCAGCAGATTGATATTGCCCACCGTCGTTTTTGATACCCGCTTTGGCAACCATTTTGTAGTTCCTTTGCCGCTCGCTTTAACACTCGCTACCCAAACCAATCTCCACACCTGAAAATTTATAAGCGTGCAAAGATGTCGCGATAGGCTTGGGATTGCGCCATGAGTTCTTCATGGCTGCCCGCTGCAACCACACGCCCGCGGCGTAGCACGACAATCTTGTCAGCCCAGCGAATTTGTGAGAGGCGATGGGTGATGAGCAGGGTGGTGCGTCCTTTGGTGGCGGCTTCGATGGCGCGCTGGATCTGGTCTTCTGTGGCACTATCAATGGCGCTGGTTGAATCATCCAGAATCAAGATCGCCGGGTTGGTGAGAAAGGCGCGTGCAAGGGCGATGCGCTGGCGTTGTCCACCCGAAAGCGTGACGCCCCGTTCCCCGATGACAGTTTGATAGCCAGCGGGGAAGGTGAGGATGAAGTCATGGGCTTGGGCTGAGCGTGCCGCGGCTTCAATTTCCTCTTGAGTGGCATCGGCATTGCCAAAGGCGATGTTCTCGGCAATTGTGCGGCTATAGAGAAAAATGTCTTGTTCAATAATGGATATCTGGCGACGGAGCGTCTCTAAATTCCATTCAGCCACATTGATTCTATCAATCGAGACTTCTCCGGCTTCGGGATCATAGATGCGGTTGATAAGCTTGGCGACGGTACTCTTCCCAGATCCAGTCTGCCCCACCAACGCCAGGGTTTGTCCAGCGGCAATCTCGAAGCTGACATTATCCAGCGCGGGTTGGCTGGCGAGAAGATTATCTGCCTCATCGGTTGCACGCGGTGCGCCATTTTGGTTGCCGTTTATGTTTTGCTGTGTCTGCTTGTCCAACGCATAGCGAAAGGTCACATTGTCGAAGCGAAGATTGCCTTGCATGGTTGCTTGATGACCGGCGCGGTTTTCATCGAGCGCGGTCTCGGTGCTGATTAATTCGAGAATACGACGCGCACTTGAAAGGCCAGAAGAGACTTGGGAATAGGCAAAGAGGGAGATGTTGACAGGAAAAGTAAAGAGACTGAGCAATCCCATGTAGGCAACAATGTCACCCACGCTGATTGCGTCTTGTTGAAAGAGATAGAGCGCATGTCCAAAACCGAGGCCGATTGCAATGCCTAAGAGCAAGAGGGGCAGGAAGCGTGCTTCAACATGGCTTTGGTTGACAAAAGCATCGCGTACATCTGTCGCCGTGCGAATAAATCGGTTGCGCTCAGATTCCTCTTGGGCTGCGCCTTTAATGGTCTCAATGCCTTCTACCGCTTCGGTGAGGTTGGCGTTCATTTCTCCAAAGCGACGGCGAACCGCTTCGGTGGTGGGGCGTAGATCACGCAAGTAGTAGAACATGGTGATAAAGTAGGTGACGGCAAAGCCGATGGGTGTGGCGATCAGTGCAGGGTGAATACCAGGCGCTGCAAAGATGGGTACAATTAGAAAATTGCCAGAACCAAAGACCAAGTTCAATCCGGGCGCAACCATCAGCGCTAGCTCGCGCACATCATTGGTGGCGCGTGCCATGATTTCACCCGTGGGGCGCAGATCGTGGAAGCCCATACTTTTGCCCAACAGGGAGGCGTAGAGTTCTTGACGTGTATCGCGTTCTAGCCGTTGCCCAACGGTTTCTGCTCCAAAATTACGCCCCAGTTGCATAAAGAAACGCCCAAGTTGCGTCAAAATCAAGGCAAGCGTTGCCCAGAGGATGGGGGTCATGCTGGGGGAAGGGCCTGTGAGTGTGTCAAAGGCATAGCCTGTATAGAGGGGGATGGCTGCTGCTAACGCTGCATTGCCGAGTGCCCCAACAAGCATTAGCGCGAGTAACCACGGGCTGCGTTTTAGATGTGACACGATCCAGCGCACAGGACTACGCAGATCGGAATCCCAAGCATGATCAACGGCAAATTCGCTACGAGCCACGAACGAGTTCTCCCTTTATTTTAGGCAACTTACCTTTAGGCATACCTTCAGGCAATAGTAAGCAGTACGCATATATACTTCGATTGCCTAATGATAGGCGGGTATTATGGTATTGACAAGCAAAGAATCATCTCGAAACACTGAGTCTGGGCTTAATGCAGCTTCCATCGTCATCCGCTTATCTGGCAATCATCTTCTTGCTCTGCTGGACTCGCGCGGTCTGCTTGTTATTGTATACTATGATAAATTTTATCTT